>CAWISY010000230.1:0-58905 GCA_963838455.1 Bryobacterales bacterium | reverse complement strand
TTTTTTTATTGTGGCGCCTCGTTCAGTTCGTGTATTGTTGGCGGGAAAGCCGTTGGCGCTGAGCGAGGTATCGAAGGTTCCGTTGCCCACTAGAACATAGAGGTTACCGGCGGCATCGACGGCCGCTCCCGCGCCGGCCTGCCACAAGCCGCCCTCCTCGCCATTGGGAGTAAGATTCAGCACCGCACTCTGCTGCAGCGTCGCTTCGCTATACCCGATCACCCAGCTTGTATACGGCGTGATGTCGCAATGCGAAGACCACGCAGTGTAGATGGTACCGTTCACCAGCGTCAGCGCCGCCCGTTCGACGTGCTGCTTTTCATCGAAGCTCTGATTGCTGGCTGAGCCTTCGTCACCGGAACCCTTATACGTGGCTTGAATCTCCACCGGCCCGCCGAACTGCTCCGCCCCGGTCAGCAGATTCAGCGCATGCAGACGCTGATGATAATTTCCCGAACTGTCTTTGCTCATCGCCACGGCGTACATCGTCCCGTTCGGTCCGCTGTGGGGATCGATGACCGGCGTGGAGGTGATGCCGATCTCCGGAGTCACCTGGCCGCAGCCGAGATCGTCCGAGGTGGTCTCGCCCGAGCCGAGAAGCGAGACCTGCCATAGCATGGCGCCCAAATCCGCGTCGAAGGCGTAAGCGCTGTCGTGTTCGGTGACCACGTACAGCGCGTTATGCGTTCCCTTCCCCGGAAATCCGAGCGCGGGCACGTACAGCGGCTGCGCATCCACCTTCCCGTCGGCCGGAATCACAAAGAGCTTGCCGAACGTCGAGAAGTTTACATTTGCCGGAGTCAGCGTCGTCTCTTGAAGATTCTGCCCGCTGCGCGCGTTATCGTTGTGCCAGGTGAGCACGCTCGGTTGAGCGTGTACCAGCGCCGCCGCGAAAGCGAACAGAGCCACTCGCATAAAGCGCACTTGCATGTAGCGTTAGATGCGGGCCGTGCCCGCCGCTGTTACTTATGTTGTTACTTCTTGCGCTACTTCTTCACGGCCATCACGCTATCGGCGATCTCGCGGAACTCTTCTTGCGTCAGCAGACCGCGCTTCTCGATGCCGCGCTCCTTCACGCGCCGCAACATCTCGCCGACGGCTTCGTCGTCGGCTCCGGCGATCCCCATCTGCTCCAGGTTGTAGGTGATCGACGCCTTACCGCTCTTCTTGCCCAGCACCACTTCGCCGCGCCGCCCGGTCAGCGCCGGATGCGTGCCGAACATGGCCAGCGGCTCCTTCACCACCAGGTCCACGCCGATGCCGGATTCGCGCGTGAAGTTGCGGTCGCCCAGAATCGGCTTGTTGACGGCGGTCTCGAAGCGGCTGATGCGGCTGACCAGCTCGCCCAGTTCCGGCAATTTTGCCAGTTGATACTGCGTGTTGTACCCGTAGAGCACGTGCAGCGCGACAATCAATTCTTCCAGCGGCGCGTTGCCGGTGCGCTCGCCCAGGCCGTTCGCGCAGCTATGGACACATTCCGCGCCCGCTTCCACGGCGGCCAGCTCCGTGGCCACGGCCATGCCGAAATCGTTATGCGTGTGCGCTTCCACCGGCAGCCCGGTGAGCGATTTCACCAGCCGCACCATGTACTTCATGGCTTCCGGCAGAATGCAGCCCATGGTATCCACCACCCCCACCGCGTCCGGAGGCGCGTCCTGCATCATGCGCGTGAGCAGATTGCGCAGATCCTCTTCGCGCGCGCGAGTGGTGTCATAAGGGAAGTACACCACGTGGAGGCCGCGTTTCTTGGCGTAATTGACCACGTCCACACTCTTGCGCAGCACGTCTTCCCAGGTCCACTTGAACTGATATTTGAGCTTGGGATAACCGATGGGAACCTCGACGATCACGCCGTGGCAGCCGCATTCGAGAGCCTTGTCGATATCGGCGCTGATGGCGCGCGCGAAGGTGTAGATCTTCGATTTGAGCCCCAGCTTGGAGATGTCCTTGATGGCCTGGAAGTCCTGCTCGGAGACCGCCGGCATGCCGGCTTCGATGCGGTCCACGCCGATCTCGGCCAGCTTCTCCGCAATCGCGACCTTGTCGGCGATGCTGAAGACGACCCCCGGAGTCTGCTCGCCGTCGCGCAGAGTCGCGTCATGAATGGCCACCTTGGCCGGGAGCTGAAAGGTGTTCCGCACCTCGGGAATGAAGTTGTACGGGCTCACCCACCACTGGTTTTCACGAAAGTAATCGTTGCTCATGGTTCCTCTCAAACTCCCAATCTTATCGCAGCAGCGGGCAGGACGCGATGAGAGAATCGAGGGTGCCCGGAACCTCTGGTGCATGTCGGCGCGATTCATCGAGCGCAAGGCGGTCCTCCATCGTGATGTTGCGTTCGTTGGCCCGATCGAAGAGGTGTTACCGCAGTTGCGGCGGCAGGTCCGTCCAGCGGATTTTCGGCATCAGGCGCGACGCATCAGGACCCGAAGGTCATCTTCGCCAGCTCCTCGCGGAGCCGCTTGATCTCGGCCAGATTCGTCGCCTTCTGAAACCGGTCCGCAAGCTCAAAGAACGCCTTCCGCCGGCTCTCGTACGCCGCGATACCGTCGGCGAGCAGATCGACAATCGCACGATTGGCCGTAACGCGGCGAGCCGCCGCAATCTCGTCGATTTTCCCGGCCATTTCCGCGGGGATCGAGATGCTTCTCCGCGCCGTCGACCCGGTATCGGTTATCACGGCCATCTAATCACCAGCATACACCAGCCTGCACCGGCCTACACCTAAATTTACTGAGGACGCCCGGCGTCCTGCTTCACCGGCACCGGACCCTTCGCCGGCTTCTCGCGCAACAGCAGGCTCACTCCGTCGGAGGTGGCGAACTGCCCGTGCTTGACGTACTGCTCATGATTGCGCTCGATGCGCGCGAGCTTGTAGGAATAATTCACCATGAGCCCGAACGACTGGCGCAGACCCTTGGGCGAGGTGTCGCCCATCCAGTTGATCCGCTCGATGGATGCGCCGTTGCTCAAGTGAAAGTGCGCCACCGGATCGGCGGCGCGGCCGGAGGGCAAGGCCGTGGTCAGGTAGCGCGCGCACCAGGTGGTGAGCGATTCGCGCTGCGCCGGCGTCATCGCGGCCGGGTTCACCGCCGCGGCCACTCCCGGCTTCTCCTTGGCCAGCCATGCCCGGAAACCGGGGATCGGCGAAAGCGTGACGAAGTTGCGCAGCTTCAGCCCATCCGCTTCGGTTTCCAGTTCATGGATCACCTGCTTGAGCAGGAACGCGCCGAAGGAGATATTGCGCAGCCCGTCCAGGCAGTTGCTGATCGAATAAAACGTCGCAGTGTCCACCGAGGTCAGCCCCACCTGCTCCGCGTCGACGTCGAGCAGCGGCTGGATCGCCCCGGGGATTCCGCCGGTCAGCGCAATCTGGACGAAGATCAGGGGCTCATCCGGCAGCGCCGGGTGAAAGAACGCGAAGCAGCGGCGGTCGTCCTGCAGCCTGCGCCGTAGATCGGTCCAGCCGTGAATTTCGTGCACGGCCTCGTAGTGGATCAGTTTCTCCAGCACCAGCGCGGGCGTGCGCCAGTCGATGCGCCGCAGTTCCAGGAAACCGCGGTTGAACCAGGAAGCCAGCAGGTGCATCAGGTCCGCGTTCAGCGGCTCCAGCCCCGGATGCTCGGGCAACAGGGTCAAAAGATCGCGGCGCAGGTTGACGATGGTCTCGGTGCCGTGCGGTCCCATATTGATGCGGCGGAACAACTCCTGGCGTTTGGGCTCGGCCACGCGGAACAGCTTGGTCAATTGCGCGGCGCTGGGTTGGGAATGGTATTGCGTGGCCAACCTTAGGACTTCTTCCGGGTCGGCCAGCCATTCGGGCTCCAGCAAGCTTTCGAAGAACTTCACGCGCGCTTCGGGCATCAGCTCCGCATAGCGCTCAGCGACCGCGCGGGCAATCGCCGTCCCTGAAGCCTCGCTGGTTTCGGCAACCAGATCGCGGCACAGGCGCTTGATGGAGGCATGCGACAGACCGCTGCGAAACGACATCGCCCGATCTGCGATCGAATCGCGGATCCATCGGAGGAGGTTGCGGGTAGCCGGCATCGCTTCAAGAATACCGTGCGCGGTGAGCATTGTACCTTCGCTTTCCTTGACCCGCGTGTTTGATCGGGTTGATGCTACAGGAACTTTAGGGTTCAAGCAGATAGAAGATCTCGGTGCGCAGTTTTGCCGGATCTGGGTCCCAGTCGCCGTAAGCCTCCCAGCACACCGGTTTGAGCCGGTAGCCATTTTCGCGAGCCCAGGCGGTGAGGGAGCGATAACTCGCGTGCAGCCCATTGTAAGGACCGACGTGCGCGGCGGTGAGTGCGGCGCCTGGGGGAGTGCGGCTCGCGTGAATCTCGGGGGCTCCCGCGAAATCCGCGCCGGTCTCGATGCCGCATTCGATGTCGGCGAGCCCGTTCTGGCGCATGCGATAGACCATGACGTTCTGGCCGTTTTGAGGCACGTAGCCGGCCTTGACGGCGGCGTAGACCTTGTCCAGCTCAGCCAGGCATTGGCTCGGCCACTGGGACAAAACCGCCGTGACCCGCACCACGGCCAGGGGGCGAGGAGCCGTCTCCACCCTCGAGATTGCCGCAGTCGAAATTCCGGTCGTCATGCGCACAAATTACCACAGCCGGGTTTCGAAACGATGTCCGCGAATCTTCGCTATAGTAGCTTGTTACGGTGACTCCGCGAATTTTGATCCTGCTCGGCACCGTGCTCCTCAGCGCCTGCCAGAACCTGCCCGAGCCCTACGTGCCGCCCGAACAGCGCCAGCCCTTCGATCACTTTGAGCCGTACCGCATCGCGCGCATCGTCAACATGGCCGATGGCGACGCCAACCAGCACTTCGTGCAGAACATCCTGGGCGATTCCGGCCCCTGGCGCTGGGCCACCAAGCATCCGGAGGTTCGCCTCAGCATGCGTACCAATAAGATGCTGCGTTACCTGATCGACTTCACCGTAGTCGACACCACCTTCAAAGACACCGGCCCCCTGGAGTTTTCCTTCGATGTGAACGGGCATGAGCTGGATCATGTGCGGTACACCTCGCCCGGCCCCAAGCACTACGAAAAAGAGGTCCCCGAGGATTGGGTCGAGCCGCACAAGGACGCGATCGTGGGCGCCGAGGTCGACAAGCTGTGGTATTCGCCCGCCGATCACCAGCCCCTGGGGTTCATCATTACGCGGATCGGGCTGACGCAGTAATGTTGCAGGCGCTTTCCGCACTGTTAGGGGCCGGCCTGACCATCGCCGCCTGCTACGCGGCGGGCGCCATGCTGATCGACCGGCTGGGACTGACGCTGCGGAGACTGGAAAGGCTCGCCCTGGGCTTCACTCTGGGCGCGGCATGCCTGCATCTGGCCGTATTCCTGATCCTGACGTTGCAAATCGCCTACTGGCCGTTGTTCGCGGCGCTGGAGATTAGCCTGATCGGAAGCGCGGTCGCCCTGGGGGCATGGAGGCTGGGCCGAGAGCCGGAGGAGCCGCTCAGCCAAAATCTAAAACGTATTTGTATTGTTTTGTTTGGGGCGTTTTCCATCGTGTACTTCTTTCATGCATGGGCGCCCGAGATTTCTCCGGACGGTTCGGCTTACCATCTGGGCTACGTGAACGAGTACCTGCGCGCGCATGGGTTCGAACGGGTGACCACGGACATGTACGCGGCGCTGAGCGAGGGGATGGAGATGCTGTTCCTGGCCGCGTTCTCGATCGGGCAGCATTCCGCGGCTGCGCTGGTCCATCTGGCGTTCACCGCCGCGACGGCGCTGTTGCTATTCGAGTACGGCCGGCGATTGGGAAAGCCTTGGGTGGGTGCGACGGCCGCGCTGCTGGTTTACGCGAGCCCGGTGGTGGGCATTGACGGCTCCAGCGCATACACTGATTTGGGCGTCGCCGCGGTCGCCTTCAGCGCCTATTATTGGTTGGATCTGTGGGACCGCCAGCGCGAGCAGATGGCGCTGCTGATCCCGGCCGGATTAATGGCCGGCTACGCTTACGCGATCAAGTACACGGCCTTTATGGTTGTGGTGTTCGCGGTGGGGTTGGTCGTCTTGCGCAGCCGAAAACTGCGGCCCGTCCTCACCCTGGTTCTGTTTTCTTCGCTGATGATTGCGCCGTGGATGATCAAGAACTGGATCGTCTTCCACAACCCCGTTGCCCCGTTCGCCGACACCGTCTTTCGCAACCCGTATTTCCATCCCATGTTCGAAAAACAGTACGGGCTGGCGATGCGCTGGTATGACGTCCAGGACAAACGCACGCTGCCGATCGAGGTCATCCTGCGCGGGGGCAAGACGCAGGGGCTGCTGGGGCTGATCTTCCTGCTGTCGCCGATGGCGCTGCTGGCTCTGCGATTCCGGGAGGGCCGCAGGCTGCTGATGCTGGGCCTGCTGCTGGGTCTGCCGTATTACTTCAACTTCGGTACCCGCTTCCTGATCCCGTCCTTACCCTTTGTTTCGATGGCGATGGCTCTCGCGATCGGAAGCTGGCCGATGGCTCTGGGCGCGATGATGATCGTGCACGCGCTGGCCTCCTGGCCGTCTGAGATCGCGCGCTACTCAGACAAGGCCGCCTGGCGGATCGAGGAGATTTCCTTCGCGGAGGCTTTGCGGATGGTCCCTCAGGACCAGTTCCTGCGCGAACGTAGCCAGGCTTATGGCGCGGCTCGGCTGGTGGAGGCGACGGTGCCAAAAGGCGAGCGAATCCTGGGCACGGCGGGCGTCGCCTACGCGTACTGCAACCGCCAGTTCCTGATCGATTATCAGGCTGCTCTCAATCAAACCCTGGTCGACACGCTGGATGTGGCGTGGATTGATGATTATCATCCCGGCGTGTTGGACTCGTTCAAGTTCCCGGAACACACCGCGCGCCGGCTCCGCATCGTGCAGACGGCTCAGCCAGAGAGTGAATGGACGCAGTGGAGCGTCCACGAGATGCGCTTCTTTCATCAGGGCAAGGAGTTGCCCAGGCAAGCCGGATGGCGGCTGCGGTCGTGGCCGAACCCGTGGGAGGTGCAGCTTGCCTTCGATAATTCGCTGGCCACGCGCTGGCGCACTTGGGATACGGTTGCGCCGGGAGATTATCTGGATGTGGATTTCGGCAAGGACGAAACGGTGGATGAGATCCGCCTGGACACCTCTCTCGATTGTGCCTCGGTGAAGCTGCAAGCCGAGGCGATGGACTCGGGCGGCAACTGGATCGCTTTGAGCAGGCAGCCGGAGGTGAGCGTCGCCGACCACAGCAACTATAGCCTTCGCATGGCAGCCACTTACGAGATGAAAGCTCGTGGGCTGCATTACTTGATCATCGGCGATGATTTTTCGGGCGCTGCAGACTTCCAGGACGATCCCAAGGCTTGGGGCTTGACTCCGGTGGCGGCCGGCTACGGCATCCGGCTGTACAAAGTGGCTGAATAATGCTTTTGGCTCTTGCCGCCCTGGTGGGCGCCGCACTGACGGTGGCTGCGTGCTATGCCGCCGGGGCGTTGCTGATCGATGGGTTGATCGACCGGCTGGGTGTCGCGTTGTTCCGGTATGAGCGTGCACCGCTGGCTTTCACTCTGGGCGCAGCGTGCCTGCACCTGGTGGTGTTCGCGATTCTGACACTGCACCTCGCCTACTGGCCGGTGTTCCTGGCGCTGCTGGTCAGCGTGATCGCCGCTGCGGTCGCAACCGGGGCGTGGACGCTCAAGGGCGTATTGGGAGAGCCGCTCGCGCAGCATCTAAAACGCATTTGCATTCTTCTGTTTGGAGCATTTTTCGTAGTGTATTTCTTTCATGCCTGGGCGCCGGAGATTTCCCCCGACGGCTCCGGCTACCATCTGGGCTACGTGGCGCTGTATCTGCGCGCGCACGGCTTTACGCGCGTCACCACCGATATCTTTGCCACCTTCGGCGAGGGGGTCGAGATGCTGTTCGTGCCGGCATTTGCGATCGGTGAGCATTCGGCCGCGGCGCTGGTGCACCTGGGGTTCACCGCGGCGCTGGCCTTGGCGATGCTCGCGTACGGACGGAGGATCGGCAAGCCGTGGGCGGGCGCGGCGGGTGCGCTGCTGACGTTTGCGAGCCCGATGGTCGGGATCGACGGATCGAGCGCGTACACGGATCTGGGAGTCGCCGCGGGGGCCTTCAGCGCGTTTTACTGGCTGGAGATTTGGGACGCAAGCCGGGAAAGAATGGCCCTGGTTCCGGTGGGATTGATGGCCGGCTTTGCCTATGCGGCCAAATACACTGCATTCGTAATGGTGCCGTTTGCGCTCGGCTACGTCCTGTGGCGGGCACGGTCCTGGAGACCGCTGGTTCCGGTCTGCGCCTTTGCCGCTCTGATGATTGCGCCCTGGATGGTGAAGGATTGGATCACTGTTCAGAACCCGGTGGCGCCGTTCGGCAACGCGATTTTTCGCAATCCTTATTTCCATCCCATCTATGAGACTCAGCTTTCGAACGCGCTGCGCAGCTACGGCGTGACCGACAAGCGGGCGCTGCCGCTGGAAGTGACCATCCGCGGCCAGAAAACGCAGGGTCTGCTGGGAGTGACGTTCCTGCTAGCTCCGATTGCGTTGCTTGCGTTGCGATACCGCGAGGGGCGCAGGCTGCTGGCGGCCGGGCTGGTTCTGGCCCTGCCATACTATGCCAACATCGGGACCCGGTTTCTGATTCCTCCGCTGCCATTTTTATCCATGGGGATGGCTCTGGGGATCGGGAGCGTGCCGGTGCTGGCGGGACTGATGGTGCTGCACGCATTCTTTTCCTGGCCGTCGCAAATTCATCGCTATGGAGGCAGGAACGCGTGGAAGCTGGACCGGATTCTGTTCAGCGAGGCGCTACGGCTGACCCCGCAGGAGGAGTTCCTGCGTCAGCGCAGCCCGGAGTATGGAGCGGCCCGGCTGGTGGAGGCGACGGTGCCCGCCGGTGAGCGGATCCTGGCGACCAGGAGCGTGCCACTGGCGTACTGCAATCGGGAACTGCTGGTCGACTATCATGGCGCGGCCAGCCAGACCATGCTGGATTGGGTCGCCAGCGGGTTCATTCCAGATTATCAGCCGACGCTGGTCCAATGGTTCAAATTTCCCGGACACAGAGCCCGGCGGTTTCGAGTGGTCGAAACCGGCAAGGCCGAGGCTCCAGGCGTGCAGTGGAGCGTGAATGAAATGCGCTTCCTGCATCAGGGCTCGGAGCTACCCCGGAAGGCCGAGTGGCGGCTGCGGGCGTGGCCCGATCCGTGGGAGGTGCAACTGGCGTTCGATAATTCCCTGCCCACTCGCTGGCGCACCTGGGAGACGATCCAGCCGGGCGATTATATCGACGTCGATTTCGGGCGGGACGAGACGGTGGATGAAATTCGGCTCGAAACATCCTCGGACTATTTTGTTCGGGAGCTGCAGGTGGAGGCGATGGACGCGAGCGGCCAATGGATGGTCCTGGCCAGGAATCCAAAGACGGACGGGGCAGACCGTTCGCATTACAGTATGCGGCTGGCCGCGACGTATGAGATTAAGGCCCGCGGCATTCATTATCTGCTGGTCGGCGACGACTACCTGGGTTCGGACGACATCGCGGACGATCCGGAGGCGTGGGGCTTGACGCAGGCTGCCGCCGGCTACGGCATCCGGATCTACAAGGTGAGCCAATGACGGCGGCACCATTGTTCCTGGGCGTGGACGGAGGGCAGTCCTCCACCGCAGCCATGATCGGCGACGAGACCGGGCAGATCCTCGGCGTGGGACACGGGCCGGCGTGCCGGCATCCGGGAGCCTTCGAAGAAGCTCTGAGGGCCGCGGGCGCCGAGTTCGCAGGCGCTGAGTTTAACGTCGCCTGCTTCGGACTGAGCGGCGGAAGGCCGGAGGCGGAGGCGATGGCTCGCGCGGCGGTGCGGGCGAATCGTTACGTGTTCACTCATGATGCCGCGATCGCCTTGACCGGCGCGCTGGCCGGGGAGCCGGGAGTGATCGTCATCGCCGGGACCGGCTCCATCGCGTATGGAAGAAATGCCGCGGGAGCGGAGGCTCGCGCGGGAGGATGGGGCTATATTTTCGGCGACGAGGGCGGAGCGTTCGATCTGGTCCGGGGCGCTCTGCGCGCGGCGCTGCGGCAAGAGGAGGGTTGGGGTCCACCAACGATTCTGCGGGAGCTGCTGCTCGAAACCACGGGCGCGGCCAATGCGAATGAATTAATGCACCGGTTTTACACTGACGAGTTTCCGCGGGAGCGCATAGGCGCTTTCGCGTCGCTGATCGACCGGGCGGCGGAAGCAGGCGACATGGTCGCGCAAGAACTGCTGAAGGGCGCGGCGCAAGTGCTGGCGACGATCGGTGGAGTAGTGCGGCGGCGATTGTTCCATCCCGGAGAACCGGTGACGGTCAGCTATGCCGGCGGAGTCTTCGAGAGCCCGATCGTCCTGGCTCGATTTCACATGCTGACGGAGTTGGAGGACGCGAACCGGGTTGCAGCGCCGGTCTATGAGCCAGCCGCCGGTGCGTTGATCGAGGCGTATCGAGCCGCGGGCATTGCTTGTACTCTGGCGCGTGTACTCTAAAGAATCAAGCATGAGTTTGGAACCTGTCTCCCATTTCTTCTATTCGCACCGTCTGAAGTTGCAATTTTGGGATTGGGGCACGGACAGCAAGCCGGTTCTGATTCTGGTGCACGGCGGGCTGGATCATGCTCGCAACTGGGATTGGGTGGCGCGGGCGCTGAATCAGGATTTCCATGTGTATGCGCTGGATCTGCGCGGGCACGGCAACAGCGCGTGGGCTCCGGGGGCTCTGTACAGCGTGGCGGAGCATGTACTGGATTTATCGGCGCTGGCCGATATCGTGCGCGGCTTCCCGGTGACGATTGTGGGGCATTCGCTGGGTGCGTTCGTCGCTCTGGTGTATGCGGGAGTGTTTCCAGACCGGGTCAAGAAAGTGATCGCGATTGAGGGAGTGGGGCTGCCTCCGGCGCGCAAGCTGGAGGAGCGGCCGGCGGCGGACCGGCTTCGGGATTGGATTGAGAGGATTCGCGGCGCCGAGAACCGCTCGCCGCACAGTTATCCGGATCTGGCTTCGGCGGTGCGGAGGATGAAGGAGGCGAACCCCTTCTTATCCGACGCCGTTGCGGAGCATTTGACGCTGCATGGGACGAATTGGAATGCGGATGGGTCGATCATCTGGAAGTTCGACAATTTCGCGCGGGTGGGGGCTCCCTACGGGATGAACCTGAGCGAAGCTACCGCAGTGATGAGCCGCATCACCTGCCCGGTGCAGTTGTTCTGGGGGCGGCAGAGCTTCGCAATGGATCCGGATCTGGCTCCCGAAGCCGCGGCGATCCAGGATCGTCAAGTGGTGAAGGTGGATCATGCGGGGCACTGGGTGCACCATGATCAATTGGGGATCTTCTTGGCAGAGGCGAAAAAGTTCCTTGCCACAGAGGAACACAGATGAACACGAATGCCGTTCTTCTTCGCTCCCGATGACGCTCAAGAGTGTTCAACGCGCGATTCCGTCACTTACTCTGCGGGAGGTGAAGCGGTACCGGATGGAGTTCGTCTTCGACGGCCGCGATTACAAGCCGGCCCAAGCGAGCGTGGAGCCGGCGAGGTTGTTTAGCCCGCGGTGAATGCGCCGCGTTTTCCTCGACTAACCCTTCTTGAGGTAGCCGTGGACGTACAGAGCGGTGAAGCCGTTGACCGAAGAAACGGTCCCGGTGACCTGCATGATGTGGCCGGCGTGATCGATGGCGGCCTGACGGAAGTCGGTCATGCCATCGCGGCGCGGGTCATGCTCCTCTTCCATCAGCATGTAGAGCGAACCGTCCTGGGTCAGCAGGCCGATGGGCTGGCCGTTGCGGAAGCACTTCTGCGCACAATCGCGATGCTTCTCACCGTGCTTGCCCACTTCCAGATAGCAGGAAAAGTCGACGATTTCGCCGACCGCGGTCATGACGGTCCCCTTATTCGGCTTGCCGTCGACCGAAGCTCCGATGGTGGTGGCACTCCAGGGTGCGGCGGGCTTCTCGCCGAGCGTGCCCACGGGCTTCGCGTAGGTGCCCCCAGCGGCTCCGACGGTCATCTGCGGCTGGAGGATTCCGGACTTCGACTGGGCGGACAACGACACGACGGCAGCGAAGGCGGCGACAGAACAGAGCGCGGCTTTAGTGAGGTTCGTCATGCTGAGTATTCTAACACCGCTGCCTTTTTGCCGGACAATTCGCCGCCGAACGCTTGCTACCATGATTTAGGTTGCTACCATGAAACTTTCCTCTCATGTTGCGTTTTGAAACGGCCGGCGAATCGCACGGCGAATGCCTGGTGGCGACTCTGACAGGTTTGCCGGCACAAGTTCCCATATCCCTGGCGGCGATCGACCGCGAACTATGGCGCCGCCAGCAGGGCTTCGGCCGCGGCGGGCGCATGAAAATCGAGACCGACCGGGCGCATATCGTCAGCGGAGTGCGGCATTCGAAGACCATCGGCTCGCCCATTGCGATCTTGATCGACAACAAGGACTGGCGGAATTGGACCGAGGCCCTGGCGGTCGAGGGCGACCCGGAGAGCGAAGCCAAGCGCAAGCTGGTGACGCGGCCGCGGCCCGGGCACGCCGATTTGGCGGGCGCGATCAAGTACAATTTCGAAGATGCCCGCTATGTGCTGGAGCGGGCCAGCGCGCGGGAGACGACGGCTCGCGTGGCGGTGGGGGCTCTGGCAAAGGCGTTCTTAGCCGAGCTGGGGATCGGCGTGCTGAGCCATGTGATACAGGTGGGCGAGGCGAAGCTGGAGCGCGGGGCGAGTTGGGAGGAGTTGGTAGAGTTGGCGCAACGCGACGAGGTTCTGCTCAATTGCGTGGATGCCGAGGCCGAGCAGCGGATGAAGGCCGTGATCGACACGGCGTACCGCACCGGCGACACGGTGGGCGGCGTGTTTGAGGTGGTGGCGCACGGAGCGCCGCCGGGACTGGGCTCGCACATCGCCTGGGACACGCGGCTGGACGGGAGATTGGCGCAGGCCATCGTTTCGATGCAGGCGGTGAAGGGCGTGGAGGTCGGGCTGGCAAGGGAAGGCTCGGCGGCGTTCGGGTCGAAGGTGCAGGATACAATTCATTACGACCGCGAGGGTCGCGCGTTCACGCGCGGGGCCAATCGCGCAGGGGGCTTGGAAGGCGGGATGACCAACGGCCAGGATGTGCTGGTGCGGGGATTCCTGAAGCCGATTTCGACGCTGCGGCGCCCGCTGGAAAGCGTGGACCTGGAGACGCGGGAGCCGGCGCTGGCGGCCTATGAGCGCAGCGATGTGGCGGTGGTTCCGGCGGCGGGAGTGATCGGCGAAGCGATGGTGGCTGTGGTGCTGGCCTCGGCGGCGCTTGAGAAGTTCGGAGGCGATTCGCTTCCGGAAACAAAAAGGAATTACGCGGGATATCTCGAACAAGTGAAAAATTTCTAGATGATTTATCCGATTGTGAAATACGGGCAACCCGTATTGGAGAAAAAAGCGGAAACGATTTCGGATTTCGGCTCGCCGGAACTGCTGCAACTGGTCGATGACATGTTCGAATCCATGTATGCGGCCAAGGGGGTGGGGCTGGCGGCGCCGCAGATCGGGGTCGGCAAGCGCATCGCCGTGATCGACATCAGCAGCGGCGAGGATCCGGAGCAGAAGCTGGTGCTGATCAATCCGGAGATCCTGCATAAAGAGGGTGCGCAGACCAGCGAGGAAGGCTGCCTGAGCATCCCAACCTTCCGCGAGCCTGTAACGCGGGCGCAGAAGGTGACCATTCGCGCGCACAAGGCCGACGGCGAGGTGTATGAGATGACCGGCGAGGATCTGCTGGCTCGCGCGTTCCAGCATGAAACCGATCATTTGAACGGGACGCTGTACATCAGCCACATCAGCCCGCTGAAGCGGGATCTGATCCGGCGGAAAATCCGCAAACTGCAAAAAGCCAACGAGTGGAGCTGAGGCGCATGAACGACCGCTCGGCCCGAGGGCGCCCCGGTCGCGGCTACGAATGCAATGAAGCTGGTGTTTCTGGGCACGCCCGCGTTCGCCGTGCCGTCGCTGGAGCGAACGGTGGAGGCCGGGCATCACGTAGCGGCGGTGTACACGCAGCCGGACCGTCCCAAGGGACGAGGCCAGCGCGAGGCCATGTCCCCGGTGAAGGAAGCAGCCCTGCGGCTGGGACTGCCGGTGCATCAGCCGGAGCGGGTACGAAGCGGCCCGAGGTGATCGAGGAGCTGCGCGCGATGGCTCCGGAAGCGATGGTGGTGGTGGGCTACGGGCAGATCATTCCCCAGGCGATTCTCGATATTGCTCCGCTGGGCATCGTCAACGTGCATGCGTCGCTGCTGCCCAAGTATCGCGGCGCTGCGCCGATTCAATGGGCCATCGCCAATGGGGAATCGCGCACGGGCGTGACCACGATGCGGATCAACGCGGGGCTCGATACCGGGGACATGCTGCTCAAATGGGAGACCGCGATCGGCGCGGAGGAAACCGCGGTGGAGCTGGGCGAGCGGCTGGCGGTTGCGGGGGCGGACTTGCTCGAACGGACGCTCGCGGAGCTGCCGCGAATTCACCCCGAGCCGCAGGACGACGCGCAGTCGAGCTACGCACCGATTCTGAAGAAAGAAGACGGACATATCGATTGGACCCGGCCGCGGCGCGAGATTCTTAACCGGATTCGGGGATTGGTTCCGTGGCCGGGATGCTACGGCTTCCTGAATGATGCCCGGCTGCATGTGTGGAAGGCGCGGGAGGCGGAACTGGATCTCGCTCCCAGTGTTCTGGAAGCCAAGCAGCGGCGGCTCTTTGTGGGTTGCGGCGATGGCTCGATCGAGATTCTGGAAATGCAAATGGAGGGCAAGAAGAGAATGGATGCAGGGGCGTTCCTGAACGGGTTTGCGGTGAAGACCGGCGAGGTTCTGGCATGAGCGGGAACGGAAGAAAGCTTCCGCTCGGCTTCCAATACGCCGCAACCTATGCGGGGATCCGCAAGGTGGCCAAGGACGACCTGGCGCTGATTGTCTCCCAGACGCCGGCGTCGGCCGCCGCGGTGTTCACCAAGAATCGAGTGGTGGCGGGGCCTGTAATCGTGGCTCGGCGGAATTTGAGCGCGGCGCGCGGCCGGATGAACGCGATCGTGGTGAACGCCGGGAACGCGAACTGTGCTACGGCGACGGCGGAGAAAGTGGCTGCGGAGACGTGCGCGGCGGCGGCCGGATTGTTGGGGATCGCGCCCAACCAGGTTTTGCCGGCGTCGACGGGCGTGATCGGCATGGAGCTGGATGGGAGCCTGATCGTGAAGGCACTGCCTGCGCTGAAGGCCGCGCTCGATCCGGTCTCCTTCGATGCGGCGGCGAACGCGATTCTGACCACCGATACCCGGCCGAAGACGGCGTTTGCACTGGTGAAAGGCGGGCGAGCGGCGGCAGCGATCGCGGGGATGGCCAAGGGCTCCGGAATGATTCATCCGCGGATGGCGACCACGCTGGCGTTCATTTTGACCGATGCGGTGGCTCCGCCGGCGGTGCTGCGCGCGGCATTGAAGCAGGCGATTGAGCGGAGCTTCAATCGGATTTCGGTGGATGGGGATACCTCGACCAACGATACCGTGGCGGTTTTTGCCAACGGGGCTTCCAAAGTCGCGCCGTCGACCAAGGCTTTGACCGAGGCGTTGGCGGAGGTGCTCGGGTCGCTGGCGCAACAGATCGTGCGCGACGGCGAGGGTGCGCGCAAGTTCGTGACCATCGATGTGAGCGGGGCGGCCAGCGACGCGGCGGCGGAGAAGATCGCGCGGTCTATCGCCAATTCGCCGCTGGTGAAGACGGCGATTGCGGGCTCCGACCCGAATTGGGGGCGGATTCTATCGGCGGCCGGGAACGCGGGCGTGGCGTTCGATCCGCGCAAGGCCGACATCGATATGCAGGGCATGGCTGTTTGCCGCTTGGGGCTGGCTGCGGATTTTTCGGAGGCCGAGCTGAAGCAGAAACTGGATCTGCCGGAGTGCTCCATTCAATTTACGTTGCGCGGGCGCGGGCGCGGGAAAACGCGGTTCTGGACCTGCGATCTGACCGAGGAGTATATTCGTATCAACGCCAGTTACCGCACATGAGGTCATTGAGCAACTCGCGCACAACGGACTCGCCGGCCGCGGCCAAGTCCGCCGAGTTCCTCTCTCATCTGGCGCCGCAGCCGGCGGCCTGTGCGCTTCTCGCTATATTTTCGGTATGTTGTTTCGCGGTATTGGGGCAGAGCCCGCCTGCGCTTCCTCCGGACTCGACGCCGGAGGCGGTACGCGATCTGGTGCGGAGCGCGGCAGAGGCTCTGCAAAACAAGGACGCCGACGGCTTCCTGGGTTATTTCGACAAGGGCATGCCGGGTTACGAGATGCTGCATTTCTACGCGGAGGGTTTGGCGGCGCGAAACGACGTGCGATCGAGCGTGGAGATTGTGCCGGGGACCGACCACGGCGACGATAAGAAGCGCACGCTGGCGCTGGATTGGTCCGTAAACATCGATTCGGAGCGGCTGCGGCGGGCGGTGGTCAAGGTAACAGTGGAGAAGCAGGGGAAGAAATGGAAGTTCACCGCGCTCGACCCAGTGGATTTTTTCAAGCCGCCGGAGTAGCGTCTCTATTTGACCGGCCGCGAGCCGGTAATGAGAATATCCACCAGTCGCCTGGCGCTTTGTTGCCAGTCAGGACTGGACGCCACGTTCGACACGCCGATTAGAGCGCGAAGCAGATCGATGGGGTCGAGGTCCTTACGTATGTCCCCGCTCTTGATGGCGCGCTTCACCAGGGCTCGAATCGCCTCCCAGATCTGATTGTGAGATGCTTCGACCACCTTCGAGTGGCCCCCGAGCAGCGTATTCAGAGCCGGCGCGATGATCTTCTTCGTCGCGATGTAGTCGACAAACAACAGCATCCACGATCGCAACGCCTCAATCGGGGCCATGGTGTCGGCAAAGCTCCGCTCCGCCGCCGCCAGCTTTTCAACCTCGGTCCGATAAACCGCTTCGATCAGAGCTTCACGCGAAGGAAAATGGCGATATAAGGTTCCCGCCCCAACGCCCGCCTGTTTGGCAATGTCATCCAGGCTGGCATCTGCGCCCGACCGGGTGAACGCCTCCTTCGCAACTTCCAGAACACGGTCGCGGTTCCGTTCCGCATCCGCGCGCGGCTTGCGTTGGGCAGGGAGGGGACGTTTCGCAGCCATTCTTTGTAGCCCGGTCGAAAAACTTGCAACCGGAGACACTCTCCGGTAATCTAGTTATGCGGAGATCATCTCCGTTTTACCAAATTCGGAACGGCTGGTCAAGGCGGCCAGCCCAGAAAGGACTCAAATATGCGGGTTTTCTTGACCGGTGCTACAGGTTTTATCGGTTCTGCCCTTATTCCGGAGCTAATTCAGGCGGGTCATCAGGTGCTCGGTCTTGCTCGCACGGATGCGGGCGCCAAATCACTCATGGATGCGGGTGCGCAGGTGCATCGGGGCGAACTCGAAGACCTGGAAAGCCTGCGCAGCGGGGCGGCCATGTCGGACGGCGTGATTCACGCGGCCTTTAACCACGACTTCTCGAAGTTCGCGGCGAACTGCGAGATGGACAGGCGCGCCATTGAGGCTCTCGGCGACGCGCTCGCCGGCTCTGACCGTCCCTTGGTGGTCACCTCCGGGACGGGGCTCATCGCGCCTGGGCGCCTCGCGACGGAAGACGATGTGCCAGCGTCCAATTCCACCTCGTTTCCCCGAGTTTCGGAACAGACAGCAGCATCGCTGGCGGCGCGTGGCGTTCGTGCGTCCGTGGTGCGCCTGCCGCAGGTCCATAACCGGGTCAAGCAAGGCCTGGTCACTTATGCGATCGCAGCAGCTCGCGAGAAGGGGGTTTCGGCGTATGTCGGCGACGGGCTCAACCGCTGGCCTGCGGTGAGCTTGTTCGATGCTGCCCATCTCTACAGGCTGGTCTTGGAAAAGGGAGCGGTGGGAGCGCGGTATCACGCGGTCGCAGAAGAAGGCGTGCCGGTGCGAGAAATCGCTGAGGCAATCGGCCGCGGCCTGAAGGTGCCGGTCGTCGCCATTTCCCCGGAGCAGGCGGCTCAGCATTTTGGATTCCTGGGGTTCTTCGTGGGCGCCGACTGTCCGGCTTCCAGCGCTCTCACACAGAAGCGGCTGGGATGGCGCCCGACGGCGCAGCCTGGGTTGATTGCCGATCTCGATCACGCGACCGCATTCGAAGCCTGAACGTCAGTGGCCACTAAGGAGAAAACGAAATGGAAAGCACAACAAAGAAAATCGCACTTATTACTGGGGCGAACAAAGGAATTGGCTTCGAAGTCGCCCGCCAGCTCGCTGCGGCAGGCTGCACGGTTCTACTAGGCGCGCGCAATAAAGCCCTCGGGGAAGCGGCAGCCGCCATGCTCCGGCGTGAAGGCGGCGAGGTTCGATATCTCGCCATCGACCTTGATGATCCCGCCAGTATTGCTACGGCAGCCAAGGATATCGATGCCGGCTTCGGCCATCTCGACATCCTTGTAAATAATGCCGGCATCGCCGCGCAGGGGGACGGCCTGCCGTCGAGTTGCAGTCTCGAAACTATAGAGCGGGACTTCCGCGTAAACTTCCTGGGTAGCGTGGCAATAACTCAAGCAATACTTCCGCTGCTGCGCAAGGCTCCATCCGCGAGCATCGTAAATGTGTCGAGCGGACTCGGATCGCTGACCAAGAGCGGCGATCCGGCATGGACACATGTCGCTGCAAAGTATCTAGGCTACGCCGCGTCGAAGGCAGCTCTCAATATGCTGACCGTGCAACTCGCCTGGGAACTGCGCGACACGTCGATCAAAGTGAATTCGGTCGACCCGGGCTACACCGCGACTGATCTCAACCAACATCGAGGGACGCAGTCCATTCCTGAAGGAGCGGTGGAGACCGTTCGCCTGGCGCTGCTCCCCACCGATGGGCCGACGGGGACCTTTTCGAACGCGCAGGGTGTCGTTCCCTGGTGAAGCTTACAGTAGACACGCTACTCAATTTATAGTAGAGTGGCTACACAATGGCAGAAAAACAGCCGTCCCGGATCGAGTTCCTGCAAGGCACTCTGGACATCCTCATTCTCCGCACTCTTTCTTCCGGACGCGCACACGGCCACGCGATTGCTAAACATATCCGGAACACTTCCGGGGATGTGTTCCAGGTTGAGACCGGTTCACTTTATCCCGCGTTGCACCGCTTGGAGGCCAAGGGCTGGATCGCGGCCTCGTGGGATCTTTCAGACAAGGGAAAGCGCGCGCGATATTACCGGCTGACGCCGCTGGGAAGAAAGCATTTGACGACGGAGCAATCGCGATGGCAGGCGTTCACCCGCGCGATGGCGCTGGTTCTGAATGCCGCATCTTCTGAATGCCGGATCTTCTGAATGTCGTACCGGGGAGGCCTAATGAGATCGCTCTTTCGAAAGCTAGGATGGCTCCTGCGCCGCCGAAGCCGGGAAGAGGACCTTCAGGCAGAACTGCGTTTTCATATCGAAGAAACGGCCGAGGAGCACCGGCTGCACGGCGCTTCGGATCAAGATGCCGAGCTGGCCGCCCGGCGCGACCTGGGAAGTGTCGCCCTGGTTCAGGAGAATACTCGCGCGGCCTGGTCCTGGAATTGGATCGAGCAGCTTGGACAGGATCTACGCTACGCGATGCGCACGCTGCTTCAGAATCCGGTGTTCACCATCATCGCGGTGCTATCCCTGGCGTTGGGAATCGGAGCGAATGCAGCGATCTACAGCTTCCTGGATGCGCTGCTGCTGCGCTCCCTGCCGGTCGCGGAACCGCAAAGATTGGCCGTGCTCAACTGGCACAATAAATGGGATCACGACACGGTCTTCCACGGCGGCAGCGGCGCTGTCTATGACGATGCTAAGTACGGCTTCGCCGCGCGCATCTTCCCTTACCCGGCTTTTGAGAACTTTCAGAAGTCGCAGACAGTTTTCTCCAGCTTGTTCGCCTATCTGCCGACGCGCAATCTGAACCTGACGATTCACGGCCAGGCCGAGATTGGCGCGGGGCAGTACGTTTCGGGCGACTATTTCCGCGGGCTTGGGCTCAATCCGGCCGCCGGGAGGTTCTTAACTCCCGAGGACGATCGCGCCGGAGCGCCGGCCGTCCTGGTGTCGAGCTTCGGCTTCAGCCAGGCGCGCTTCGGAAGCGCAACGGCCGCCGTCGGACAATCCATCCTGGTTAACAATATTCCTTTTACGGTGATTGGCGTGGCGCCGCCGGACTTTTTCGGAGTCGATCCGGCTGTTACCGCCGAATTCTACATTCCCGTCCACACCAATTCGCTGGTAGATCCGAATCGCTTCGGGGGCGAGAGGATTCGCAGGTATCTCAGCGGGAACGACTATTGGATCGAATTGATGGGACGGTTGCAGCCGGGCGTCTCCATGACCCAGGCTCAGACCCAGGTTGCGGCCATCTTCCATACCTGGGTCGAGACCACCGCAACCACGGAAGCGGAGCGCACACACCTGCCGGAGTTGCATCTGACCAACGGAGGCAACGGCATCGACACGTTACGGCGGGTGTATTCGCAGCGGTTTTTCCTGCTGTTTGCCATGGTCGGCTTAGTTCTGGCGATCGCCTGCGCCAACATCGCGAACCTGCTGCTGGCTCGGACCACCGCGCGCCGGCGGGAGATAGCGGTACGCCTCGGATTGGGCGCGGGCCGCGGCCGGATTATCCGCCAGTTGCTTACCGAAAGTGTGGTTTTGGCCCTGCTGGGCGGTGTTCTCGGGGTTCTGTTCGCGCTCGGCGGAGTTCGCTTTCTGAACGTGCTCCTTTCGAGCGGCGGCGAGGGTTTCGGTTCCCCTCTTCAGGCCGGCCTGAATTGGCACGTGTTCGGCATTGCCCTGGCGCTCTCCATTGCAACTGGCCTGCTGTTCGGTCTGGCCCCGGCCCTGCAGGCGACACGCGTCGACGTGGTGCCGGCGCTTAAGGGCGATCGAGGAGTGGAGCGGCGCTCGCGGCGGCGCTTTGTGCCGCTCCGGATGAACCACGCTCTAGTAGTAGCCCAGATCGGACTTTCCGTGCTCCTGTTGGCGGGAGCCGGATTGTTCGTGCGAACGCTGTCGAATCTGCGAGCGGTGAACCTCGGCTTCAATCGTGAACATGTTTTGCTCTTCAAGTTGAACGCACGCCAGGCGGGCCATCGCGATCCTGAGATGACCAGGTTCTATGCAGATTTGCAGCGGAGTTTTTCTGCTATTTCCGGAGTTCGCAGCGCCACGGTCTCGAACTCCCCGCTGGTGGGCGAAGGCACGTGGGGCTCGCCCGTGGTCCCGCTCGGCAAACCCAAGCCGGATCACGCGCCCGACGGGCACGGAGACTTCCTCGGCGCCCTGAGCACCCACATTCTTACGGTTGGACCAGCATTTTTCGCCACCATGCAGATTCCGCTGGTCGCCGGACGTGAATTCGATGAGCGGGATCGCGTGGACTCTCCACCGGTCGCGATTGTAAATGAAACCTGGGCCAAGGCGAATCTAGGGGATCAAAATCCATTGGGGCAAACGATCGTGCTCGATCCCGATAGTCAGAAGCCGCTGAAGATGGAGGTGATCGGAATCGCTAGGAATGCGCGGTATGGGGATTTGAAAGGCACGTATCCGGCTGTGGTGTACATGGCGTTTTGGCAAAATCTCTATCGTCCGCCGGAGGAGGCGACCTACGCGCTCCGCTCCTCCGGAGATCCGCTGGCTTTGGTGGTGGCGGTCCGTGAAATTGTCCACCAAGCTGACTCCCGCTTACCCGTCACGGGGATGAAGACGCAATCAGCCATGGTCGATGAAACGATGACCGCTCAAATGATGTTCGCCAGGCTGTGCACGGGCTTCGCCCTCCTTGCGCTGACCATCGCCTGTGTCGGGTTATACGGCACGATTGCGTATACGGTCGCGCGGCGCACCAGCGAAATCGGCATCCGCGTGGCACTGGGCGCCAGGCGGGCACAAGTGTTGTGGCTGGTCCTACAACAAGTGGCGGCGATGGCCTCGATCGGATTGATCCTGGGCTTTCTCGCGGCTTTCGGACTCTCGCGGCTGGTCGCATCGCTGCTCTACGGTGTCGCGGCTAACGATCCCATGACCATCGGCATCGCGACCGGAACCCTGCTGGTTGCTGTCGCGGCTGCGAGTTATCTCCCCGCCAGAAGAGCGGCGCGGATCGAACCCATGCTCGCTCTCAGACAGGAATAATCGAGCGCGGTACCCGAATCTCCGTAGACGGTCCTACATGGTTCCCCAGGACCTGAGGCGGGTATTTTTTTCTTCGAAACCCGTGGCGGATCGCGGGCCGGACTGTCTATAATTTGCTTAATGTGCCTTGGGTGAAGGCACGACAATCGGCGAGGTAGCCACTTCAAATGAACAAAACCTTTATTTTTGCGTGTATCGCTGCGTGTATGCCCTTGGCATACGGCGATCAGGCTGGCCTTCTCAATTCCGGCGGGTCTCTCGCCGGCGGAAGTCCGGTGGCGAACCCACCAGGCACTCTAACCATCTCGGGTAATACCTTGATGTTTCTGACCACCGACGGCAGCACTTTGGTGAACGCGACGTTCTCCACCAGCTCGACCGTGGAAAACTGCTCCGGCGGCGGCAAGGGCGGTCACGTTTCCTGCAGTTTCACGTTTACAGGATCGTTTAGCGGCACGCTGACGGTGAACGGAGCCACGCAGGCGATCAACGGCACCACGTATCAAGTATATGGAACCAATGGAGTTGTGGGCGGCGGCAGCACCGGCTACAACTCCGCATACACGCCCTTTTACTTCACCGACGGCAACGCCCGCATTCTGCGCTCCGACGATCTGGGCGGCACCAATGCGATCGCCTCCGGAACGCAGGGCTCCGGCGTTGGCCAGTTTTACGGCCCTCAAGGCATTGCGCTGGACTCGGCCGGACGGATCTACATAGCGGACCTCTACAATAACCGGATCGTTCGAATCGACGATCTGAACGGGACCAATTGGACCAGTTACGGCGTCTACGGCACCGGCGTCGGCCAGTTCCTGAGTCCGCAAAGCATCAGCATCGATCCAACCGGGCACATCTGGGTGTTGGACCCCGGCCAAGGCCTGATCCGCATGGACGACATGAACGGGACCAATTGGACCCTGGTGGGCAGCGCGGGGTCCGGCGTGGGTCAATTCTCATCGGTGCCCTCGGCCCCCGCGTTTGACGTACAGGGCCGGATTTACGTCGCCGATGCTGGCAACCGCTGGATTGTCCGCTTTGACGATCTGAACTTCACCAACTGGACCATCTTAAGCCAGTCCCAGCCCGTCGGTCCCTACATTTATCAATTTGGCTCCATCAGCGGCGTAGCGGTCGACCCGGCCGGCAAGATTTATGTCGCCTCCGACACCAACATCATTCGCGTGGACGATATGACGGGCGCCAATTGGACCTCGATCGGCATCGGCACGTTCCCGCCGCACACCATCGCCGTCGATTCCAGCGGGATGGTTCTGCTGGGCAACGGATACAATGCGCAGATCGTCGACAGCGAGGCCACGGTTCAGACCTCCAATATCAACGGTCTGGTTAACGGAGTCTATGTGAGCGTTTATGGGGCGGTTCCGATTCCACTGCCCAGCCCGCGTCCTTCGGCGATCAGCTTCACGCCCCCAGGGTTGAGTATTACGCAGAACGTGGGCACTACCAGTGCGCCGCAAGCCATCACGATCGCGAATTTCGGTGGCAGTCCGCTCAATGGCGTGAACAGCGTCGCGGTGAACGGTGGATTCGCACAGACCAACAGTTGTCCCGCGATGCTGGCAGGAGGGAGCAGTTGCACAGTATCGGTAACGTTCACGCCGGTGGCTGCTGGTACCGTTACGGGCGCCTTGAACGTCACGGACGATTCGGGAAATCTGGGCACGTTTCAGAGCATCCCGCTGAGCGGGACGGGCACCACCCCGGCCGCGACGGTCACGCCCTCAAGCTTGTCTTTCTCTTCGCAACTGTTAGGGACCTCGAGCACGGCGAAGAACGTCACCGTGCAGAGCAGCGGCACGGGCCCCCTGCAGGTGACCAATGTCGCGGTCACCGGGCCGTTCAGCCAGACCAACACTTGTAGCGGCAGCATCGCGCCGGCAGGCTCCTGCACCATTTCGGTCGTGTTCTCGCCGGTGGCGGCGGGCTCAGCTTCGGGAGTCCTGACCATTACCGATAACGCCGGCACGCAGACCGTTAGCCTCACAGGCAACGGCAGCGCCCCGGTGACTTTGTCTCCCACCAGTTTGAGCTTCGGAACGCTCGCGATGGGCAATACCAGCGTCGCGAAAACCGTAACGGTGACGAACCGGCTGAGCACCGCGCTCACGTTTACAGGCATCTCCGTCACCTCGCCGTTTGCCATATCGAGTAATACCTGCGGAACGGGCATCGCCGCTGGCGCCACTTGCAGTGTCGGCGTGACCTTCACGCCGGCGGCATTGGGCGCGGCTACCGGAACACTCACATTCGCCGATAGCGCAATCAACAGCCCGCAAACGGTGAGCCTCACCGGTACCGGCAGCGCGCCGGTAACGCTGTCCGCCACATCCTTGAGTTTCAGCACCACCGCGGTCGGTTCCACCAGTTCGGCCAAATCCGTTACGCTGACCAACAACCAAAGCGGATTGCTGGTGTTTTCCGCCATCACCGTCAGCGGTCCCTTCGGGATCGCCACCAATACCTGCGGGACCAGCGTCGCCGCCGGAGCCAGTTGCAGCGTTGGGGTCACGTTCACACCCACGGCCACCGGCGCCGCCACAGGCACGCTGGCCTTCACCGACAGCGCCGGGAGCAGCCCGCAGACCGTCAGCCTCAGCGGCACCGGAAGCAGTTCGAGTTCACCCGTGACTCTATCCGCGAGTTCCTTGAATCTGGGAACAGTGGCCGTCGGCGCCACCAGTGCGCCTGTGACCGTTACGCTGACCAATCACCAAAGCACGGCTCTTAGCATTTCGAGCATTGGCATCAGCGGGCCCTTCGCGATCTCCAGCAAGACTTGCGGGACGAGCCTCGCAGCCGGGGCCAGTTGCTCCGTTGGGGTGACGTTCACGCCCACGGCGACAGGCTCCGCCAGCGGCACGCTGACCTTCACCGACACCGCCACGAACAGTCCGCAGAAAGTGAGTCTGAGCGGGACCGGCAGCTCAGCCATCACACTGTCACCTACCGCGTTGAACTTTGGCGTCGTATCGGTCGGGTCCTCCAGCGCCAGTCAAACGGTCACGGTCACCAACTCCAGCGCCGCCGCGGTGGCCGTGAATAGCGTAGCCTTCACTGGGGACTATTCGGACGCCAACACTTGCGGGTCTGCCATCACCGCCGGCGGAAATTGCACCGTTTCCGTCACCTTTAAACCGGCCGCTGCAGGCACCCGAACGGGCTCGCTTACCATCAATCTTTCGACGGGCGCGCAAACCGTCTCGCTAACGGGAATCGGATCCAGCTCGTCTGCGACCGGCGTCCTCAGCTTGTCGCCATGGCCGGTGACCTTCAACAATGGTTATACGATCGGCGACAACCCCAGCCAGGCCGTCACGGTCACCAACACCAGCTCCTCATCCGCCAGCATAGCGGCGATTGGCCTGAGCGGCGATCCATCCCTCACCCAAAGGAACAACTGCCCGGCTGGCCTGGCGGCGGCCGCGACCTGCAAGATCACGGTGACGTTCAAGCCGACGGCCTACGGCACCTTTACCAGCACACTCGCGCTTACGGAAGGCAACGGCGCTGTGGACACGGTGTCCGTGACGGGCGCAAGCAGCGTAGGCAACTAGACCGGGTATCCTGGGCGGGCGCCACCGCGAGGATGGCGCCCCAATCCTGCCGCGAGATTCAGTCACCATGGAGCGGACACGCCGCTCCTATCAGTTTTCTGTCGCGGTCTTCTCAGCGTGAGTGACTACGAACATGTCGATGGAGGCCTTCTTGGTTTCCATCCGGAGACCGTATTGCTTCAGCGCCTCCGCTAGCGTTGGCGCGGGATCGGACGGCCCAGTGGGATTTGCCGGCGCGATACCCAGGCTGGTCGTCACCTCCGGCGCAAAGGTCAGCGTGAAGTTGTACTCGCCCTGGATGCCTGCGTCATCCACCAGAGGCTTGCCGGTGAAGCGCGAGGTAACCCCTACCAGCGTCAACAGGCTCGCCGAGGGCGCCCTGACTGTAACCGAGGATGCATTTCCCCCGAAGCTCACCATCGCTCTCGGCTTCCCATCGGTTCCCATCGCCAAGGGCTGATTATCCGCCCTCTGCGCCTCTTTCAGTTTCGGCCCATCCTTGCCGACTTGCACGGAGTAGACCTGCATTTCTTTCGGTTCCCGCCGCCACGTCAGCCCGAATCTCTCCTCCAGCAGCGATTGGAACATTTCAGGTACCTGCTCGCTGGTGACGCCCGCAGGTAGCTTGGCGTCGACCTGGAAACGCACCGTCGACATCCAATCCGGTCCTACAATCTGGAAGTCCCTCACCATGTACGCCCCGCGGATCGCGTCCCGCAGCGTCAGGTTGCGATAACTCACCAGCGATGGATCCGCGGCCATCCCCACCAGGATGGAATTATTTGGATCCACCATCCGCACCCTGGCGACCTCAAACGTGGGCTTTTTGCCTGGCTGCTGCGCCACGGCGGCACTGCAGCAGACCAGAATCAGGCTCATTGCTGACCTCATGCCGATCTCCTCGCTACCCCATTCTCAAACGTGGGGTTTTGAGTATAAGACGTGTCGCAACCCGAATTCGTTGGGCTGGGCTAGTCAGTTCTCGGTCGGCCGCTCCACTCGATCGATGACAAGCGTCTCAATCGGGCCTTTCGTCGCTTCCAGCCGTAGGCCGAGCTGTTGTTGCAGCGCCGAAAAAAGATCCGGCTTCGGGGGCTCCGGATTCCCCGTCGGCACGTTCCCGCCGAATTGTGTTTCGTCGGGCGTCCACTCCAACTCGAAATCATATCTTCCGGGCAGGCCGGCTTTGTCTACCACCGGACGATCCACCGCGGCCCGCTGCATCACCCAGGCGAACTCGCCCATCGTCGCGTCGCGCGCGGGCAGAAGCGCCCGATCCGGTGAAAGCCGGAAAACCAGCGGCGGAGCGCCTTCCGGCGTTGTAACCGGCGTGCTCGGCGTCAGCTTCGGCCCGCCGTTCGCAACCGTCAACGCGTAGATCGAGAACTCCTTCTCCTCGCGATGGAACGCCAGGTTGAATCGCTCCGCCACCAGCTTCCGCAGCATCGACATCTGCTCTTCGAGCGTGGGCCGGACCCGGCCCGGCGCCTCGGCGCGAATATCGTAGAGGTCGGAATCGATCCATGCCGGCCCTCCTGAAATCGCCTTGGGAGTGAGGTTGTAAGCCGCGGCCAGAAGGATCCGCAGCGCGTAGCCTCGCGCTTCGAACTGGTGCGCTGTCTGCATCCGCATGTACCTGCCGCCGTGCCAATCGGGAGCCGTCGGCTTGACCGTCGCCACTTCGAACGCATCGAACTCAGGCCGCACCGGCGGAACCTGCGCGAACATCTCGCTCGCCAGGGCAACAGGAATGATCAACCCTGCAAGGTGGTGCTTAAAGCTTTGGACCATAGCGCGCCTCTTAAAATGAGTCTAATTCGCCGCGAGCTTCTCGATGTGATCCAGAACCATGGCCTCGACTGCGCCGGTTCGCCGATCCAGCTTTAATCCAAGCTGATCCCGGAGAGCCTGCTCGAACGAGGGGCCGTCGGGATCGGGCGCGACGACGGCGCCTGGCTGCGGCGAAAGCTGGGAAGGGGAATCGCGCGTGAATTCGAGAATAAAGTCGTAGGTCCCCGTGAGCCCGGTGGCATCGATCATCGGGCGGCCAAGGTCCACGATCTGGCTGAACATATCCGCCATGAATCCGATGGTTACGTTACGTCCAGCAAGCCGTGAGCGACCGGGCACGCTGGGAGGAATCCCGAGAATGCCATTGCAAATTGCCGGAAATCCGCCCGGAATTTTCTGCGCGAACATATCGTCAGTGGGAGTTTTGGCGGTGAAATCCAGCTTGGTCTGGCAGGGCTCTCCGGCGGGATGGGGTTGGAGCTGCGGGCCGGTCTTGCCTGGATTCGCAACCACAAACGCGAGGACCGGCATTTCACGCTTCTCGGTGTGAATGGCGAGTTTGAAGCGCTCGGCGAGCAGGGAACGCATCATCAGGCGCATCTGATCCTTTGTCGGATCGCCGGCGGCTCGTGCCTGGATGTCGAATCGATCCGTTGAGACCCAACCCGGCAACTGCGGGAGCAGGTTATGGATTTCATTGCCGGCCATGTTATAGGCAAAGAAGATGTAGGCGCCCAGCGGAAAGTTGGTGGCCGAGAACAGGCCGCCGTTCGCCGTATACATGCCGCCGACGTTGAGAGGAAAATTCGAGTAAGGCGGATCATCCGACTTATTCTGCTTGACGGAGGCGACGTCGAACGCCAGCCGGCTTTCCTCCGATTGTGGAGTTGCTGTCAAGATCACGGGAGACATCGCAATCACCAGTGCCGCTGCGATTGCGCAGGCGAGCACAACCGGGAACTTCCGTGCCCGGCCACGCTGCTGGCGTTTGTCGAGCACCGCGCCTACCCGCGCCGCCAGATCGGCCCGGTTCGCCATCGCCAGGAGCGGCGGTCTCTGAGCCCTCGACATGCGCCTGGCGAGTCCGATCAGTTGGCCGGCATAAGCGGTTGCCTCCGAGCGCCTCAGCACCGCGTCGTCGCAGGAGCGCTCCGCTTCCAGCACCAGCTTTCGCCACATGATCCAGGCCAAAGGATGGAACCAATACACGGCGCACGCGACCCTCGCCAAGCATCCGGTCACCCAGTCGCCTCTTCTCACGTGCTCCAGTTCGTGTACGATCGCGCGAGTCAGGTCTTCCTGGCTCCAGGTCTCCGCGTCGCCGGGCAGCACGATCGCGGGGTGCGCAACGCCGCAGGTCATCGGTCCCGGCGCCGCTTCATGCAGCAATACTCCGACGCGGCGATGAATGCCGGCATCGACCGCGAGCGCCTCGACCATCGATTGCCCATGCGGCCACGGCAAGCCGGATCGGCGCAACGAACGAATTTGCCACAAACCGATCAGCACCGGAAGCAGTAACATCGCCCCTCCCGCGATCCATCCGGCGAACACCAGTTCGGAGAGTGGCAGCCGCGCCGCCTGCGGCGTGAAGGAGACAACACCATGGCCGCGATCCGGCGTACCCAGTTGAATTGCATCGACACCTTCGGGAGCGGGTCGCGCGGAGGCCCGGTTCTCCACCACCGGCACCGCGACGTGGACGGGTGGCACAACCAGGGAGGCAATCGGCAGGAGTAATATCACGCCGAACGCCGACGCCAGCAGAGCGTGACGAACGGCCGCGCGTTTCCTGCGGCCCAGCCACGCCGCAAAAAGACCCAGCGCCATCGCAACACTGACCTTGGCGACAATCGAGGCGGCCAACGAACTGCCGATTGCGAGCAAAGCTTCATCGATAGCCCACGCAATGATTACTTCTTCCTTTCCCTGCGAACACGGTCCAGTTCCTCTTGCAGCGCTTCAAGCTCCTCGTCCGTCCAGGACGCCTCGGCCACAAGAGCCGCCATCATCTGCCACAGCGAGCCGCCAAAAAAAGTCTCCAAGTACTGATGCAGCGCGGTGCGTTTTGCGACAGCCGGGGAGATTGTCGCGGAGTAGAGATACCGGAGGCCATCCTGCTGGTGCTTCAGGCAGCCTTTCTTTTCGAGCCTTGCCAGCATGACCCGAACGGAGGAATCGCTGGGAGGGCTGATCAAGCGTCCGCGGATTTCTTCCGCAGACGCGCGATTCCCCAGAGCGAAGACGGCGTTCATGATTTCCCGTTCCCGGCGTGTCAATCGCTCAATCGGCGTTTTGGGCATCGTTCGTATCCGCAGGGCATATGCGACATCTGTCACAGAATACCGCGACACACGTCGCATGTCAAGACCAGCCGGGTTTTTTGGTGCAACGCGAACCCTAGCGGTGCAATTCTGCGTAGCGCTGCGGCCTCCGGACCGCCCAATAGACTGCGGCCCCAAAGATGTTTGTGAAAACGATGATGATAACCCAGACGATCTTCGTGTTCCCCGCGTTTGATTCTTTGGTGGCGCAATCTACCAGCGCCCGCAGCCAAAAAAGATATCCGACGAGGGCCGATAGCCCTAAGAATAGGGGGAACACGAAATCCATGGATAGAATCTCCGCCGCCAGTATACATTTTGGACCGTGCGCGCCGGACCACCCGTCGGACCGGTTGACAGCCGGCGGCCGGGTAACATAGTCTGCCTATGTGACGTTTTCGCGAGAGCCCATCCCCCCAGGCACACTCGACATGGTGATCCTCAAAACTTTGTCGGATGGCAGGGAAATGCACGGTTTTGAGATTGCGAACACGATTCAGCAGCTCTCCCAGAACATCCTGCAAGTGGAAGAGGGTTCACTCTACCCAGCCTTGCAGCGGATGCTGATTAAAGGATGGATCTCGGGCGAGTGGGGCCGCACCGAAGGGAACCGCCGCGCGCGCTATTACCGGCTCACCAGCGCCGGGCGCAAGCGACTGGTTCGTGAAATCGAGGCGTACCGGCGCGCTTCCGGAGCCATCGCGCGTATTCTAGAACCCGCCGGGGGGCAGGCATGAGGCTCGGAGAGCTGTGGCGGCGCTTGCGGTTCTTCCTTCAGCGGGACCGGTTTAGCGCGGACCTGGACGAAGAAATGCGGCTTCACGCGGAGCTTCGAGCCGCGTCGCTGATTGAACAAGAATGCGCCGGGGCTCGAGACGCCACAGCCGCTGCGCAGCGCCAGTTTGGGAATCGGGCCTTGCTTGCGGAGGCCAGCCGTGATGAGTGGGGCGCGCGATGGGCTGAGGATCTTGTGAAAGACGTCCGCTTTGCCGCGCGGCAACTGCGCAAGGCTCCAGGCTTCGCGGCCGTTGCCGTCTGCTCCATTGCGCTGGGCATCGGAGCCAACACCGCCATCTTCAGCCTGATCGACGCGCTCCTGCTGCAGACGCTGCCGGTCAAGGACCCGCAAACGCTGACGGCAGTCGGGGCCCGCAGCGCCAACGGTTTGGTTCAGACAGGGGTGACCTACACGCTGTATCAGGCCATGCGATCCCGCGCCGCGCTCACGGAACTGGCCATCTATTCGCCGTTGAGCTTGAACGTCAGCATCGGTGGAAGCATTGAACCGGCCGTCGATGGCGAGATGGTTTCGGGAAATTATTTTTCGGTTGTCGGGGTGAATCCCGCCGCCGGCCGGGCCATCGGTCCGCAGGACGACATCGCTCCCAGCGGGAATGCCGTGGCGATGATCAGCTACGGGTACTGGAGGCGGCGATTTGGGCTCGCGCCGGAAACCGTTGCAAGCACCATCTCGATCCCCGGGAAACCGTTCACCATCGTCGGCATCACGCCTCCCGAATTCTCTGGAGTGGAAGCCGGAACGGCTCCGGATATTTTTGTACCGGTTATGATGCGGCCCGTGGTGATGCCGACGGCCCCGGAGCTTAACACCCGGAACCGGCCTTCCTACTTCCTACTGGCACGTCTGAAACCCGGCGGCGATCAGCGCGCAGCTTACGCTGAACTGGATTCGATTTATCTCCAGGAGAACCTGCCCTTCCGTCCGAACTACACGAATTTGAGCCCGGAAGCCACGAAGCGGCTCGCGGAACTGACCGGAGTCGACTGGCACATCTCCATGACTCCCGCCGGCAGTCTCTCGGACTTGAGGCGTCAGTTTTCGCAGCCGCTGTTCCTTCTGATGGCGGCGGTCGGGATCGTGCTTTTGATCGCCTGCGCCAACACCGCCAACCTTTTGCTGGTGCGAGCCGCCGCGCGCAGGCCTGAGTTCGCCATGCGCCTGGCTCTGGGCGCAAGCCGCGCCAGGCTTATTTCTCAACTGCTGATCGAAAGTCTTATGCTGGCGTTCCTCGCCGGTGCATGCGGGATGCTGCTGGCCCGTTGGGCGACCAAACTGCTGGTGGTCTACATGTCCGCGGGACAAACTCCCATCCTGCTGAATTTGAGCCCCGATCTCCGCGTCCTCCTGTTCACCGTCGCCGTTTCGATCCTGACCGGCATTTTGTTCGGTTTCGCCCCCGCGTTACTCGCCACGCGAATCGATCTGGCGCACGGTCTGAAAGGCATCGGGCGAGCGGCCAGCGTGCGAGGCCGATTGCGCCCAGGCCGGATTCTCACTGTCGCGCAGGTCGCTTTATCCCTTGTGCTCCTGTTTGGGGCTGGTCTCTTTGTACGCAGCCTGCAGAACATGAACGGCGGCGCCCGCAGCGGATCCGGCGAGAACGTCCTGATCCTGCACGTAGAGCCGCGCGGCAGTGAGATGCGGCCACGCAAGGAACTGGATGTGGTCTATCGCGATCTAATCCGGCGGGTGGAGGAGATTCCGGGAGTTGGCTCCACGAGCATGGCAGAGATGACTCCGACCGTAAATGGCCCCGGCACCTTCGAAGGTATTAAGCTCGCGACCGGTTTGTACAGCGAACCGATCGGCGTTTACGAGACCTACCCGAATTATTTCGCCACGGCCGGGATTCCGCTGCTTGCGGGACGCGATCTCGCGCCTTCCGATCTCGATGCAGATTCGCCGCCCGTTTGCGTGGTGAACGAAGCGTTCGTCCGGCGCTTCTACCCCAGTGAGAATCCAATCGGCAAGGATTGCGGGGGAATGGGACGCGTCGCCGGCGTGGTCCAGGATTCGCGTTTGATGAACCCGGCGGGAGTCATCCAGCCTATGACCTACAGGGCGTACGTTCATTCGCAGACGGGCAGAGGCGCATTATTCCTGTACGTGCGGACGGTGGGAAATCCGGCGGCGATTCTTCCTCGGGTGCAAGAGGCGGTCCGCGCCACGGACCCGATTGTTCCTCAATCGGAAGCCCGCACGCTGGCACAAGAGATGGACGCCGCGCTGGTCCGCGAGCGCTTGATCGCTACGCTCTCCGGCCTCTTCAGCGTTCTCGCATTGCTGCTCACGTGCATCGGCCTGTATGGACTGCTGGCGTCCGCGGTGGTTCAGAGAAGCGGTGAAGTGGGCATTCGAATCGCTCTTGGCGCGACTCAGAGCGGCGTGCTGTGGATGGTGCTGCGCGAGGCGCTGCTGCTAACGATGGCCGGCGTCGCCATCGGCGTTCCCGCCGCGTTTGCAGCCGGACGCGTAGCGTTCAGGCGGATTCCCGGCCTGCTGTTTGAGTTAAAGGTTACCGATCCCGCGACCCTGTTGACCGCCGCGTCCCTGCTGCTGATAGTCGCAGGGCTTGCGGGGTACCTTCCGGCCCGCCGAGCTTCTCACGTGGACCCGATGGCCGCACTGAGGAACGAATAGAGCTATGCCCTCAGCCGTGCGTACAGGAGCTGATCCAGTATCTTCCGGTCCTTAATCACGCTGCTGCGCATCCGGCCCTCCAAGATGAAACCGGCTTTCTCCAGAACCCTGCAGGAACTTGGATTACTGGCGTAAGGCTCGGCGTAGATCCGCGCCAGTTGAAAGGATGCAAAGGCGAATGCGGTGAACTTGGTCACGGCCTCGGTCATCCATCCTTTCCCCAGAATGGCTCAGCCAGCCAATAACCCATTTCGGCAGTCAAGCGATGAACGTCCTGGTTGAGCGAGACCCCTATGCCTCCGATGGCTTCCTCATGAGTGGCAATCGCAAAAAATGTGGTGGGCGTTTGAAGGCCCACCATCTCAAGGAACGCCGCCGCGTCCGCAATTGTGTATGGATGGGGGAATGCATCCCGCATGTTGATCCACACATTCCGGTTGTTGGCGTATTTCACCAAGGCGTCCGCGTCGTGGTTCCTCCACTGGCGAATCGCTCCAAACGAGGTTGGAATCATATTGAGTCCAATCTTCTTGAGTCCAATCTTCCCGGCGTCACAATGCCAGCTCCATCGGCATGGCCAGCGGGGGCTCGATGAAGAAGTGGAACTGGGCCATGCGCGCGATGGCGGCGCGGATGGATGCTTCCGTGGCCGGCTCCACGGTGATGACGAAGGGCAGGTCGCGCCAGTTGGCGTTGGGCAGTTGCAGAACGGCGTCGATGGAGATATTTTCCGCCGCCAGCGCGGTGGCGAGCTGGGCGATGATGCCGGGACGGTCCTCCACGCGGAAGCGCAGATAGTAGGCCGAGCGGCCGAGGGTCACCGGGATGGGTTTGTATTCGCCCAGGCGCGCGTGGGCAAAGGGCGAGACGCGCTCCGGGCTGCCGGATCGGATTTCGCGCGCCACGCGCATGAGGTCGCTGACCACGGCGACTCCGGTGGGATGGGAGCCGGCGCCCTTGCCGTAATAGAACGTGTCGGCGCCGAATTTGCCCCGCACCCAGACGGCGTTATAGGCTCCGCGTACGCTGGCCAGGATGGTGGACTGCGGAATCAGCGACGGACGCACCGAAACAATCAGCCCGTCCGGTGTTTGGCGCGCGGCGCAGATCAGGCGGATGGTGTGATGGAGCTGGTGCGCGTACTCGAAGTCGACCGGAGTGATGCGGCGGATACCTTCGGTGTAGATGTCTTCGGGCACGATGCGCTCGCCGTAGGCCAGAGCCGCCAGGATGGCGAGCTTGGAGCGGGCGTCGAAGCCGTCAACGTCGGCGGAGGGATCGGCTTCGGCGTAGCCGGCCTGCTGCGCTTCGGCAAGGACGTCGTGGAAACTGGCGCCGCGGCTTTCGATCTCGGTCAGGATGTAGTTGCAGGTGCCGTTGAGGATGCCGTAGAGCGTGTTGATGCGGTCGCCGGAGATGCCTTCACGCAGGACCGCGTGGATGGGGAGGCCGCCGGCGACGCTGGCTTCCATGGCGAGATTGATACGGGAGGCGATGGCGCGGTCCCACAGTTCGGCGCCGGCCAGCGCCATCAGCTCCTTGTTCGCCGTGACCACGGATTTGCCGCGGGCGATGGCGGCTTCGACGATTTCGCGCGCGACGCCGGTGCCGCCGACCAGCTCCGCCACGATGTCGATCTCAGGATGGTCGACGACCTCACGCCAGTTGGAGGTCTGGATCGCGGAGGCGAACGCGGGAGGGATGATTTTGTGGGCGATCCCGCGGCTGCATACCGCGCGGACTTCGAGCGGGAAGCCGAGCTTGAGCGCGATATCGCGCGCGTTTTCGGCGAGGATGTCGAGAGCGCCTGAGCCTACGTTGCCCAGGCCGATGATGCCTACTTGAACCGGCTGCATAAGGGTGAATCTTTTATTTCACCACTAATCGCTATTTCACAACCAGCTTGAACTCAACCTCGAGCACAAGTGCGTCGGGCGTGACGCGGACGCCGGAGAGATCCAGGTCGGTGAGCTCCTGCTGGAAACGGGAGTTTGCTTGCGGCGGCTGCAGCAGGGCCTTGGCCTGGTCGCGGATGTCGATCTTGAAGTCCTTGGCGAAGCTTTGGGTGAGGGCCTGGCGGACGCGACGGATGTAATAGGAATCGCGCAGGGTGGTGACTTTCACGTTATCCATGGCGATGACGCCTTTGCGCGCGATGGGCGAAGCCTGGATTTCGAGATCGAAGGAATCGCCCATGCCCATGCAGCGGCCGAAGACGTCGAGTGAGGAGCGGCCGCTAAAACGCGCGGTGATTTTCAGGCGCCCTTCGGCGTTATCGGCGGCGGCAAAGTGCGGGGTTTCCAGGTACGCATACTCGCACTTGGCCGTAGGAGTGCCCTTGACGTAACGCTTGCCTTCCTGCGTGAATAACTGCGCGGCAACCATACGCTCCAGCGCCGGGTAGCGAAGTTCGAGGTCGGCGGCGAATAGAGGCGCGGCGCAGAGAACCACGCCGAGGAGGAAGCGCACATAAACATTGTACGGAGTAGCGGTGTAAAGAGAAGTGTCGGCTAGAATGGGGGTTCATGCAAAACGCTTACATTTGCCAAGGTGTGCGCACACCGATTGGCCGGTATGGGGGAGCGCTGGCGATGGTCCGCACCGACGACCTGGCGGCGCATCCGCTGGCGACACTCAAGCGGGGTTTTTCGCAGCTCGATTGGGAGCGGATTGACGAGGTGCTGCTGGGGTGCGTGACACAGGCTGGAGAGGATAACCGCAACGTGGCTCGCATGGCGCTGCTGCTGGCGGGGTATCCGTCGAGCGTGCCGGGCGTGACGATCAACCGGCTGTGCGCGTCGGGGATGGAGGCGGTGGCGAGCGCGGCCCGGTCGATCATGACCGGCGAGATTGCGCTGGCGGTGGCGGGCGGAGTCGAAAGCATGAGCCGCGCACCGATGGTGATTCCCAAGGCGACCTCGGCGTTTTCGCGCAACGCCGAGATTTACGATACGACGCTGGGCTGGCGGTTCGTGAATCCGCTGATGGAGAAGATGTACGGAACGGATTCGATGGCGGAGACGGGCGAAAACGTGGCGGAGGAGTATGGCGTGACGCGCGAGGCGCAGGACCTGTTCGCACTGCGGTCGCAACAGAAGTGTGCGGCGGCGCAGGCGGCGGGGGTGTTCGCCGAGGAGATTGAACCGGTGAACGTACCGGGGCCGAAGGGATCGGTGAAGGCAGTAAGCGTGGACGAGCATCCGCGCGCGGATACGACCCTGGAGGCACTGGCCAAGCTGCCGACGCCGTTCCGCAAGAACGGGACGGTGACGGCTGGGAATGCTTCGGGAATCAACGACGGAGCGTGCGCGATGTTTGTGGCTTCAGAGAGTGCCGCGGCGCAGCAGGGATTAGTGCCGATTGCGCGGGTGATCGGAACAGCAGCAGCGGGCGTGGAGCCGAGGGTGATGGGAATCGGTCCCATCCCGGCAATTCAGAAGCTGCTCAAACGCACCGGGATGACCATGGATCAGATCGACATCCTGGAGCTGAACGAAGCGTTCGCAGCGCAGGCCCTGGCCGTGACGCGAGCGTTCGGGCTGCCGGATGACAGCGAGAAGGTGAACCCGAACGGAGGCGCCATCGCGCTGGGGCATCCGCTGGGGATGAGCGGGGCTCGGCTGGTTCTAACCGCCGTGCACCAGTTGCGGCGGACCAAGGCGAAGTACGCGATCGCGTCGATGTGCGTTGGGGTGGGGCAAGGGATGGCGATGCTGCTGGAGGGAGTTTAGATACCGCTCCCTTCGCTCGCGGCTCAGCCGCGCGCCGCTGCACGGTATGCTTCATCGAGAATCTCGATCACGTGCGACACTCGCTGGCCGTGGCCGTGCTGTTCCACGCCGGCACGGAGCTGCAGCATGCAGCCGGGGTTGGCTGTGGCGATGCGGTCCGCCTTGGTCGCGTTGACGTTCTCCATTTTGTTGGCCAGCAGGCGCATGGACATGTCCGTGTGGACCACATTGTAAATTCCGGCGCTGCCGCAGCACAGGTCGGAGAGGCGCATTTCTTTGATGGTGAGCCCCGGGACTTTCGCGAGCAACTGGCGCGGAGCGGAGCGGACTTTCTGGCCATGAGCGAGATGGCAGGAGTCCTGGTAGGTGACCGTGGCCCGGACTTCGCCCATGCGCGGATTTAGCTCGATCGAGGCTAGGAATTCGTTGACGTCCTTCATCAGGCTCACAAAACGGCGCGCGCGATCGGCGTAGGCCGCATCGTGCTCGAGCAGCTCGTCGTATTCCTTGAGCGTGGAACCGCAGCCGCCTGCGTTGGTGAGGATCGCGTCGAAGTTGCCATCAAGAAGCCCGTCAATGTTCTGCCGGGCGAGCTTGCGCGCGGGCTCGCGCAGGCCGGCGTGAACATGGAGGGCTCCGCAGCAGGTTTGCGAGGCGGGAATGGAAACCTCGCAGCCGTTGGCCTGGAGGACGCGCACGGTGGCTTCATTCAGGCGCGCGAAGCTCACGTTGGCGATGCAGCCGGCCAGGAACGCCACTCGATATTTGCGCTCGCCATGAGCAGGAAACAGGCGGCCGATTTGATCGAAGAAGAAGGGGCGCTCGACCGCAGGGGCAAGAGGCTCGATCTCGCCAAGCTTGCCCATGAGTTTGAGCACGCCGGAGGATCGGACCAGTTTCTGAAGGCCGGAGGCCTGGTACAAGAACATCTTCCACCCGGCAATACTCAGGAGGGTTCGCGAAGGCAGCAGGCGCTCGAAGACGAACCAGCGCAGCAGGCGGGTGGTGAGCGGGTGATGCGTGTGCTGCTCGATATCGGCGCGGGCGGCTTCCACGAGCCGGCCGTATTCGACGCCGGAGGGGCAGGCAGATTCGCAGCCGCGGCAGGCCAGGCACAGATCGATGTGCTCGCGGTAGGAGTCGGTGATGGGCGCGCCGTTGTGGACCTGCAGCATTTGATAGATGCGGCCGCGGGGCGAATCCATCTCCACGCGCAGGTCGCGGTAAGTGGGGCAGGCGTTGAGGCACAGGCCGCAATGGACGCAGCGAAGAAGATCCTGCTCCTTAGGTGTGTCAAATGCGGCGGGTGCGTCAGATGCAGCCATACAACCTCCCCCGATTTAGCAGGCCTTCCGGATCAAACATGGCTTTGATCCGCAAAGCCGTGGCCGTTTCTCCGAGCTGGACCGGCGGAGCGGCGCCGGTATAGTGGGCATAAACCACTCCGGAACCCGCGCGCACGATGACCGGCACGTTCAGTCTTTTGATCAGGGCGGGCATTTCGGTGAGCTTGACGGGGATCGCTCGGACGCAACCCTCCGGGTGCTGGGAGAGGAAGCGCGGAGTAAAGTCGCGAATCTCGTCCCAGACCGACTCCTCGCCGACCTCGGCGGAAGGAATCTCGCGGGCGTAGCGATTGAGGACGCTCTCATGGCCGCTGGCCTGCAGCAGTAGACGAAATCCGGAGGGCCAGTTGACGATGTCGAGCGCGGTGGGCTGCAGGACGCTTTGGAGGATGCGATCGCGCTCCGCAAATGCCTCGGCTACAGTCCGGAAGTGCATGACGAAGGTTCGCCGCCCGGTGGGGATCGGGAAAACTTTGAAGTTGATCCGGGCGATGGCGGCGAGGGTACCGAAAGACCCGATCATGAGCTTGGCCATGTCCAGCCCGGCGACGTTCTTCACGACATTTCCGCCGCTCAAAACAAGTTTGCCTTCCAGCGTGGCGAAGGTCATGCCGATGATCATGTCCCGTGCGGTGCCGTAGAGGCGGCGGCGCGGGCCGCTCAGGTTGGCGGCGACCACTCCGCCGACGGTGGATTCGGAAGCCCAGGCAGGGTCGAGAGGAAGCATCTGGCGATGCTCTGCGAGGATGCGTTCCAGTTCGCAAAAAGGCATTCCGGCCTCGACGCTGACGGTGAGATCGCGCGGGTCGTAGGCCAGCAGGCGGTTGAGAGACGCGGTGGAAAAACAGATCTGCGCGGCTTGCGGAGCGCCTCCCAAACGGTCCTTCGAAAAATTGCCGCCGAGGCGGATGGTCTGTTGGGCCGATGCGGCGGTGCGCAGGGCATCGGCGAGCTGCTCCGGCGTATCCGGGCGGATTGTCTCCATTGCGGAACCTCCATTATGACGGAGTTCGGGTCTTTAATTGGCGCGCGCGAGTATGTTAGGCTTAGGGCGTTTACCCGCCATGCCCGTCACGCAAGAGAAAGCCCAGTTAATGAGTGCCTCCGAGATCGACCGGACACTGGTGCGTTTGGCGCACGAGATTCTGGAGCGCACCCGCGATCTCGAGAAGCTGGTGTTCATCGGCATCCGCCGCCGCGGCGTCCCTCTGGCTCAGAGGGTTTCGAAGAAAATCGAGGCGCTGGAGCGGCGCACGATTCCGGTCGGCATACTGGACATCAACCTGTATCGCGACGATCTGTCCACGGTGAGCCATCAGCCCGTGCTGAACTCTACCGACATTCCGTTCCCGGTGGCCGGCAAGGACGTGATCCTCATGGATGACGTGCTGTACACAGGCCGCACCATCCGCGCGGCGCTGGACGCGTTGTTCGATCACGGCCGTCCGGCCAGGGTGCAACTGCTGGTGCTGATTGACCGCGGCCATCGCGAGCTTCCGATTGAGGCGCAGTACACCGGCAAGATGGTGCAGACTTCGGATGCCGAAATCATCGAGGTGAAATTCCAGGAAATCGACGGCGTGGAGAAAGTCCTGCTGGTGGAAAGGGTGAGCGAAGGAGCATGATGCAGCGGCCGCCGGGCTCCGGCTTGCTCGGCATTGAGGATTTGACGCGGGAGCAGATCCAGGCAATTTTGGATCGCGCGCGGGATTTCCAGCCAAAAGGCCGGGAAAGTTTCCGGAAATACGACCTCTTAAAAGGGAAAATGGTGGTGAATCTCTTTTTTGAGGCATCCACCCGGACCCGAACCAGCTTCGAAATCGCTGCGCGGCGGCTGGGTGCGGACGCGGTTTCGATCACGGCCCAGGCTTCGAGCGTATCAAAGGGCGAATCGCTGGTGGACACCTTGAATACTCTGGCGGCGATGCGGCCCGATGCGATCATCATGCGGCATGCGGCTTCCGGGGCTCCGCACTTCCTGCAGCGCCACCTGGAAACGCCGATCATCAATGCCGGAGACGGCACCCATGAGCATCCCACGCAGGCGCTGCTGGACGCGCGCACGATCCTGGACCGCGGGAAGCGCCTGCAAGAGCTGAAGGTGGCTATCATCGGAGACATCGCGCATAGCCGCGTAGCGCGGTCGAACGTGCACCTGTTATCGCGCTTCGGCTCGCGCATCGTGCTGTGCGGGCCTGCGTCGCTGCTGCCGATGGAGTTGTCGAGGATCGCGCCGGGCGTGACGCTGACCAACGATATGAACCAAGCGATTCTGGACGCCGACGTGATCATGATGCTGCGCGTGCAACTGGAGCGGCAGCATGAAGCGGCGTTCCCGGCCAACGAATATTTCCAATTTTACGGGCTGCGGCTGGAGCATCTGCGGCTGGCGAAACCGGACGTGATCGTGATGCATCCCGGTCCGATCAACCGGGGCCGCGAGATTTCCTCGGAGGTTGCCGATTCGCAGCGGTCGGCGATTTTGAACCAGGTGGAGAACGGGATCGCCGTGAGGATGGCAGTGCTGGAGCAAGTGCTCACGGGAACGACCAATCATGCCCTCGCTACTAATTAAGAACGGCCGCGTGATCGACCCGGCCTCGGGCCATGACGGCGAGGCCGACGTGTTGATCGAAGACGGCGTCGTCCGCGGCGTGGGCAAGGAAATTTCGGCGCCGGCGGGAGCCAGCACTTTCGACGCGCACGGGCTGATTGTGACCCCTGGGTTCATCGATATGCACGTGCACCTGCGAGAGCCGGGCTTTGAACATGCCGAAACGATCGAATCGGGATCGCGGGCGGCCGCGGCGGGAGGATTCACGTCGGTGTGCCCGATGCCCAACACCTCGCCGGTGAACGATAGTGCGACGGTGACCAGCTACATTGTCGAAAAGGCGCGCCACGGAGCAGTCAACGTTTTCCCCATCGGCGCGATCACCAAGGGCAGCAAAGGCGAGGAGCTGGCCGAGATCGGATCCATGAAAGAAGCCGGCGCGGTGGCGATCTCCGACGACGGGCGTCCGGTGATGAACGCGCGGGTGATGCGGCGCGCGATGGAGTTCGCGCGGAGCTTCGGTATCCCGGTGATCAACCACTGCGAGGACCTGCACCTCAGCGCGGGCGGCGACATGCACGAAGGCCTCGAATCGGTGCGGCTGGGGCTGCGCGGGATTCCGGGATGCTCGGAAGACGTGATGGTGGCGCGGGACATTCTGCTGGCGCAGGTGACCGGCGCGCGGTATCACGTGGCGCACATCTCTTCGCGAAATTCGGTGGAGATGGTGGAGTTCGCGAAGTCGCGCCGGCTGCCGGTGACGGCCGAAGTCACGCCGCATCACCTGGCGCTGGCGGATTCCGACATGCTCCCGTACGACAGCAACTACAAGATGAAGCCTCCGCTGCGCTCGACGAGCGATGTGAGCGCGGTGATGGAAGGAGTGATGCGCGGAGCGATCGATGCGATCGCCACCGACCACGCGCCGCACCCCGGCAGCGAGAAGATGCAGGAGTTCGAGCAGTGCCCCTTCGGGATCCTCGGGCTGGAGACCGCGCTGGGGATCGTGCTGGAGCGGCTGGTGCATCCGGGCAGGATCAGTGTCGCGAAGATGGTGGCGCTGTTCACGACGGGTCCTGCGCGGATTCTGGGGTTGAAGCGGGGGTCGCTGCAGACGGGCGCGGCGGGAGATGTGACCATCTTCTCTCTGGATCGGGAATGGATTTACGACGTCAACAAGTCGTATTCGAAGAGCCGCAATTCACCCTACGGCGGCCACGCGTTCAAAGGCGGTCCGGTGGCCACCGTGGTGAAGGGCGAGGTCGTGTGGAAGGTGTGATCAGAAGAGAAGTCACCTTTATGCGATATGTTTGTAGTTAGGGAAGCCAAGAATGGTTATCTTCAATGATTCCGCCGCTCTGTCGCTTGAGGATGTCAAGTCCAGGGTGGCGCCCTTCTGCCGCCGCCACGGCGTTGCCCGCCTGGAGGTGTTCGGCTCAGTCGCCCGCGGTGAACCGCACCGCGATGTCGACCTTCTTATCACTTTCAAGGAGGGTGTGCATCCTGGGTGGGACTTCTTCGATCTCAGCAAGGAGCTCGAAGGCATCCTCGGTTGCGAGGTCGATCTCCTGACGCGCCGCTCGGTTGAACAGGACGAAAATCCGATCCGCCGCCGCTCCATCCTGGAATCGACCCGTGAAATCTATTCCGACTAGGCAGGCCGCCTACCTTTTCGACATCCATCATTCCGTCAGATTCATTCGGGAGTATGTCGCGGATCTGACGCGGGAGCAGTTCCTCAAAGACACCAAGACGCAGGACGCTGTGCTCCGGCGTTTCCTCGTCGCCGGCGAAGCTGCAAGCAAGCTTGACGAGGAGACCCGCGCGTTGTTCCCGGCCATACAGTTCCACAAGATTACGGGCATGCGCAATCGCGTCGTCCACGATTACGGAAACGTCGACTTCGAAATAGTTTGGGAAACAATCCAGCAGCATCTCCCCTCGTTGTACCAAGAGTTGGACCGCCTGTTCACGGAAGGAGGCGAAGCCTGAGCAGCTTCGCCAGAGCCGCCCGGTGGTGACGTGGTCTGCGGGGGGTGAGCCACCTGGGAGCGAACTGTTGACATCCGTCACCGTCAACGTTAGCTTACGAGTATGACGATTCACCTCAACGACGAACTGGAAGCGCTCATCCAAAAGGACGTGGAGCGTGGACGATACCAGTCCGCCGATGAATTCGTTGCCCGCGCCGTTCAGATGCTCCACGAGCAGGAGGAGTGGCTTTCGGAGAGCCGCAGTGATATCGCTGCGAAGATCAAACATGGCTACGCTCAGGCGGAGCGCGGAGAACTGGTTGACGGCGAGGAGGCGTTTCAAGAACTGCGCCGGCGGCACGACCAACGACGCGAACAAGGCTGATGGCGCCATTCCGGCTGACGACGTCTGCGATCGACGATCTGGACGCGATTTGGCTCTACATCTACAAAGACAATCCGACTGCTGCTGACGCGGTGGAGGAGAAAATCAGGTCTGCCTGCGCGCTGCTGGCGCAAAGGCCGCTTTTGGGATAGGCGCGTCGCGATCTGACCAGTCTTCCTGTCCGCTTCTGGATGATCCCCAAGTATCCGAACTATCTGATCGTGTATCGGCCTGGGACGAAGCCGCTTGAGATCGTCCGAGTTTTTCACGGCAGCCGCAACCTGGAGCGGATTTTGGAGCCGTAAACTGGAACAGATCTGACTTTCTTTGAGGAGGGAGTGATGAGAATTTCGGCGATGTGGCTAGTTCTCAGCGCGGCATGCCTCGCAGCGGCCCCGGAACGCGACAGTCTGAAAGCAATTCGGGACGTGGAAGTTGTTGTCGAAGACGTTGGACCGGATCTACAAGCGTTGGGAATGTTGGGGGACACACTGAAGACCGAGGTTGAGGCGAGGCTTCGGACTGCGGGCATTGAGGTCCTCGCTCCCTTGCCGGCGGAAGCTGACCAACTCGCTCGCATGGAAAGAAGATTAGACACGCCGTTGCTGGACCTCGATATCAGCGTGTGGCGGAGCGGGCCACTTGTGGCCTATTCCGTTGACCTCGACCTTTCGGAGCTGGTGGTGTCGCACCTTGATGTCGCTCGGACGGCTCAGAGCGTTCTGAACTCGATAAAGACCGACGAGACCTCGCTCGACGATTTTCGATCCCTTGTGCTTGCGAGGCTGCCGAATTATTTCGGTTCTGTTTGGACCAAAAGCATCTTAGGGACCGGAGAGCTACCCAGCGCCAGCGTTCTGCCTCCATATCCCGAGCCCCCACCGGGACCCAATGGTGGTTATGTGTATAGGGCTCAGCTACAGCGGGACTATGAAGCCCGCAAAGGGGAGTACTACCTGAAGTTGTCCTTGGCAAACGCCACTGCCCAAATGCAACTGTCCGCGTCGAAGATTCGCGATTCGGTGGCCACCCTCGTAGACCGATTCATAAGCGATTGGAGTGACGCAAACAGAAACCTCAACACGGTTCCTCAGACTCAGCCGCGCTAGGGTAAGCGGCCCTCAGGCGCTCGACCCCATCGTGGAACAACCGCGTGATCCCCCTCCGGCCGGGGTTACGCCAGAGCCGTCTGATTACGGCGGCAAGCGTCGCAGGGGCACACGGCGCGCAGGTAGTCGAAGGAGTAGATGCCGGTCGAATGGCCGTCGCTCCAATCGATCTTCATGGCGTAAGCGCCAATGGGCTCGACGTTCAGCATCTTGAGTTTCGCCTTGTACATCGGAAACAGTTCGTTCGAAGGCGCGGCGTAGTTGGTTTTTTGCGGCTCGGTTCCATGGGCGCCGGTGCAGGTGGCGCAGGGGCACTGATCGCGCAGAAATTCGACGGAATATTCGCTGCGATGGCGGTCGCGCCAATCGATCTTGATGCCCTTCGATCTGGAGATGGCGATGTGCTCGGGCTCGGCGCGATTGAGGACTTGACTCATGAGGGGTTGACTCTTTCAATATCGCGGACGCCGGCGACGCGGCGCAGCGCGCTGACCACGCGCTCCAATTGGCGTTTGTCTTTGACCTCGAGCGTCATGTCGATGATGGCTCCGTCGGCGCCCCCATCGTCGGAGCGGGCTTCCAGACTGCGAATGTTGGTGCCCTCATTGGCCATGACGCTGGTCAACTGATTCAACATGCCGGGACGGTCCTGGGTGTAGACCATCAGCTTGACCGGGAAGGTTTCGGCTTCCTCACGCGACCATTCGACATCGATCTTGCGCTCGACTTCATACATCAGGTTCTGCACGTTGGTGCAGTTGACCGAATGCACGGCAATTCCCTTCCCCCGCGTGACGTAGCCGACGATGGCTTCGCCGCGGATGGGATTGCAACATTTGGCTCGATAAATCAACAGGTCATCGATGCCCTTGACCTTGACCACCAGGTCCTTGTCGCCGGGCGCGGAGGGCGTAGGGCGCGACGTGACCGGCGAAACCGGCTCCGGCGCAGGCTCCGCCGCAATGGTGGGATCGAGCTTCTGCAGGACCTGGCGCGCAGAGAACTTACCGTAGCCGAGCGAGGCGTAGAGGTCCTCCATCTTGGAGCAGCCGTACTCTCCGGCGACCGCTTCAAACTGGGTCCGCGGAATGCGCATGAGCGCGACACTAAGGCGGCGGGCTTCGCGCTCCAGATATTTTTCGCCGATTTCGATGGCCTTGGCGCGCTCCGTGGTGTTGATGACGTGCTTGATTTTATTGCGGGCGCGCGGAGTCTTGACCAGCGCCAGCCAATCCTTGCTGGGAAGGTGGCCGGCCTGGGTCATGATTTCCACCACGTCGCCGTTGCGCAGCGCGTACTTGAGCTGGACGATGCGGCCGTTGACCTTGGCTCCTACGCAGTGATTGCCGACGTCGGAGTGGATGGCGTAGGCGAAGTCGATGGGCGTGGCGTCACGCGGAAGCACGATTACTTTTCCACGCGGCGTGAAGGTGTAGACTTCCTCGGGGTAGAGATCGACTTTGAGGGTCGAAAGGAACTCGCCGGGATCGCGCATGTCGCTCTGCCACTCCATTAATTGGCGGAGCCACGCGATGCGCTTGTCGTCTTCGTTTGGACCCTTACGGCCTTCCTTGTACTTCCAATGCGCGGCGATGCCTTCCTCGGCGATGCGGTGCATTTCCTCGGTGCGGATCTGCACCTCGAAATGGCGCCCGCCGGGTCCCATCACGGAGGTGTGCAGGGACTGGTACAGGTTGGGGCGCGGGATGGCGATGAAATCCTTGATGCGGCCGGGGATGGGATGCCATTCATTGTGAATGACCCCGAGCGCCGCGTAGCAGTTTTTGACCGAATCCGTAACGATGCGCACGGCCAGCAGATCGTACACCTGATCCAGCGTGATCTTCTGGCGCTTGAGCTTCAGAAAGACGGAGTAGGGGCGCTTGAGGCGGCCTTCCACGCGGGCCGGGATGCCTTCGCGGGCCAAGTGCACCTCCACGGTGCGTTTGATCTCGCTAAGAAATTTTTCGTTGGCGTCGTGCGCGGCTTCAATTTCCTTGAGCAGATCGGCGGAAGCTTCGGGCTCCAGGTAGCGAAAGGCGAGGTCTTCCAGCTCGCCGCGGATTTTGCCCATGCCAAGGCGGTGCGCAATGGGCGCGTAGATATCGATGGTCTCCTGCGCAATGCGCTGCTGGCGCTCGGGCGAGAGGCAGCCGAGCGTGCGCATGTTATGCAGACGGTCGGCCAGCTTGACCAGGATGACGCGGAGGTCGCCGACCATGGCCAGCAGCATCTTGCGGACGCTTTCGGCCTGGCGCTCCTCGCGCGAGGCCAGGTTGAGCTTGCTCAGCTTGGTGACGCCGTCGACGCAGCGCGCGACATCATCGCCGAAGGCCTTGCGCACGTCTTCGAGCTTGGCGCTGGTGTCCTCGACCACGTCATGCAGGAGCCCGGTCTCAAGACAGACCAGGTCCATGTTCATGTCCGCCAGGAGACGAGTGACCTGGATGGGATGGACCATGTAGGGCTCGCCGGACTGGCGCTTTTGCGCGCCGTGACGCTCGCGGGCAAAGCGGTAGGCTCGGTCGAGCGGCTCCAGGTCTTCCGTGGGGCGAAGCTCGTGGAGGCGCTTGCGAAGCTCCTGATACAGGGCTTCGGCGGCGTCCTCGGGAGCAGCGGCCGGTTCGGCAGCGGTCTGCTCGGGAGGAGGGACGAGAACAGCGGCAGTCGGGGGCGGTTCGGAAGGCATCCCTGAATACCAGTGTAGCGGGTTAGCGTTATGTTACTGAAAGTCGAGTTGGACGGGGTTGGCGCTGGTGGTGAAGATCGAGAATGTGAGACTGACTTGGCCCTGGCCGGCCAGGGTCGACGGGATCAGCGCGTTGACCTGATCCAGGCCGGGGTAGCCGCCTTGCGGCCCGGCGTATTGGACTGTGGCAGGAACGCCTCCGATGGTAACCGATACGTCGGCGAGGTTGGTGGCTCCGCGGATTCCGGTGCCGTAGAGGATCAAGTAAGAGGGCGTCGAGGGATTGAGCACGATGGGGACGAGCGTGCAGCCGGAGGTAGTGCAATTGGCCACCGGAGTGACCGTTTGCGTTCCGTTGACCGTGGTGACGACTTGCGCGGCGGGGATGGTGGCGGCGGAATCGACGGTGAAGAGGCCGGGGGCGATCACGCCGATGGTGATGGAGGACGTGACGGAGCCGAGGCTGTTCGACAGGGCGAGGGTCGCGGGGCCGAAGGCGACAGTCGCGGGGATGAGGATGTTCACCTGGGTCGATCCGGCGTAGAGGATGGTGGCGGAGGTTTGGTTGCCGCGAGCGTCGGTGATGGTGACGGCGACCGAGGGGTCGTTGGGCGAGGCGGCGAGGTTGGTTCCGAAGATGTCGGCGTAGGAGCCAGGGGCGAGGGTGCCTTGGGCGTAGGAAGCGGCGTTATCGACGGAGGCGATCGAAGGGCCTGTTGACGTCGATGCGGGAGTAACGGTGAAGCTCTGTGTTACAGAGGCGGCGCTATAGATGTTGTTGCCGAACTGCGTCGCAACAATGGTGCAGGCGCCGGGCGTGATCAGGATGCCTTGGTCGCCAGAAACGGTGCACACGGTAAGGGTGTTCGACGAAAAGCTCACCGGGAGTCCAGAGCTCGCCGTAGCCGTGAGCGTGACCGAACCGGCGCTGAGGGGCGTGCTGGGGATTGGATTGAACGTAATCGTCTGCGGTGTCAGAGATGCTGCAGCGATCGTGAATGTCTGGCTGACCGGAGGCGCAGTGTTGTATGTGCTGTTCCCGGCTTGGGTCGCCACGATGCTGCAGGCTCCAGCAGCGAGGAGGGTGACCGTATTCCCCGACACGCTGCAGGTGGCCGGGGTCGGCGAGGAGAAGCTGACGGGAAGTCCGGAGCTGGCCGTGGCGCTGAGCGAGAAGGCGCCGGAGCCGAGGGTGCGATTCGTCAACGGGTCGAAAGTAATGGTCTGCGACATCAGGCTCGGCGAGACGACCGCGAAGCTTTGCGTTACGGGCGCAGCTGCGGCCCATGTCGAGTTCCCGCTTTGGTTCGCCGTGATGGAGCAGATTCCGAGCCCGAGGGTGCTGACCTGGGCTCCGGCAACGGTGCAGATGGAGTGGGTATTGGAGGTGAAGGTGATGGGGAGGCCGGAGGTTGACGTGGCTATGAGAGGAACCGTCGCGCCGACGGTCACGGTACTCGGCGGTGCATTGAAGGTAATGGTCTGCTGGGAGAGCGAGACGGTGAAGGTTTGGGTGAGGGGTGTTGCGGCAGCGTATGCCGAGTTTCCAGCCTGCGTTGCCGTGATGGAACATGTCCCCACAGTGATTGTGGTCACCTGGCTGCCGGAGACAGTGCAGATCGAGGAAGTGTTCGAGGTAAAGGTGACCGGCAGTCCGGAGCTGGCCGAGGCGCCGAGCGTATACGTAACGCCAACGCCCTGCGGAGCGATAGCGTTGAAGGTGATCGTTTGCGAGCTAAGGCTGGAGGTGACCGGGAAGCTCTGCGTTACGGGAGCCGCTGCCGTGTAGTCGGAGCTTCCGGACTGTGATGCGGTGACCGAACACGTCCCGGTTCCGACGAACCTCAGCACGCTGCCGGAGACGGCGCAGACGGTCGAGGGTTGGGCGGCGTAGGTGACGGGAAGGCCCGAGCTGGCAGTTGCCGTCAGCGTAAGATTGATGCCGAGGACCTGGGCGCTGGGCGCAATGAAGGCGATCCTCTGGGAGGCCTGGTTCACCGTGAAGGCTTGTGTGACGGGCGTGGCTGGGCCGTAGGTGGAGTTGCCGGCTTGGCTCGCGGTGATGGAGCAGGTACCTGCGTTGACAATCGTCACGGTTGTCCCCGAGACAGAACAGACCGAAGGAAAATTCGAAGTGAAGGTGACAGGCAGCCCGGAGCTGGTGGTCGCGGAGACGGCAAAGGGCGGATTGAGGTAGGCCTGGGCGGCGAGCGTACCGAACTGGATCGTCTGGGATTGGGGGCTCACCGTCCCGGTGTTGAGTAGAATGACGATGCTCGAGCCGGTGTCGATGGCGAGATCGGGCTTTCCGTCGCCGTTGAAGTCGGCAGCGGCGATGGCGAATGGAGCGCCTCCGACCGTGATAGGGCTTCCGGGGGCGGGGTTGAATGTGCCGCCGCCAACACCAAGAGCGACCGTGACCGTACCCGAGCTTAGATTGACGCCCGCCCAGTCTGAGACTCCGTCTGCGTTGAAGTCCGCGACCACCGCGAAGTAGGGGCTGGGAAACGAAGGCGCGGACGAGAAGGCCGATTCGGTCAGGCTGAACGAGGCGAACAGTCCCGGGTTTCCGGTCCAGGACCAAACGTCGGAGAACCCGCTCTGGTTGTTCGAAAAGTTTGCCTGACGGAAAGTAAGAATTTCCGTTGAACCGTTAAGCTGAATGGGCAGGGCGGGAATTTCCATTGTGTAATAGTCGAACGATACATCGAAGACCTGTGGGAACTGGAGCGTGCCGTTGCCTTTCCCGAGGAAGACGACCAGGCTGTTTTGGAGGGTATCGGACACGGCGGCGAGGTCGATGATGCCGTCGCCGTTAAAATCGCCGACCGCGATGTCCGTTAGGGGCGGCGGGACAACAAGGGAGAATCCCCCAGGGTCCGGCGAGGTGAAGGTTCCATTTCCGCCGTTCAGATAAATGCTCTCATTGCCGCTGCCGCCGATCAAGAAATCGGGCAATCCGTCGCCGTTGAAGTCTGCGACCTTGAGCAGTTGACCACTGTTGCTCGTGATCGTCTGAGGTGGACCAAAACCTCCCGACCCGTTTCCAAGCAAGAGGACTGTGCTCTCGGCGGCGCCCCCCGCGAACCCTGAGACAATCAAATCCGCGTTGCCGTCGCCATTAAAGTCTCCGACTGCCATGGCTGACTGGAAGAGCTGAATCGGACTTCCGGGCGCCCGCGTGAAGTTCCCGGTCCCGTCACCCAGCAAGATACTGATGGTTCCGTCGAAGTTGTTGGAGACTGCGAGATCGGCCTTTCCATCCCGGTTGAAGTCCGCGCTAACGATATTGGCGTTGCCAAAATCGTTCCGTCCTCCCGCGCCGACGGGGAAGGTTCCGCCCATGGTGAAAAGGCTCGATTGCGCGAGGGCTGCCTCGCCGCAAAGTGACAGAATGATGACCGCCGCTCTGACCAGAATTCCCGTGGTTTTCCGCAAGGGTTATTATAAAACACCCGCCGCAAAAAACAAGAACGCCGCTCCTGATGGTGACAGGAACGGCGCTCAAAGGTTGGAGATTTAGAAAAAACTACTTGGACTGATCCTGCACGATACCGCCGCTGGAGGTGTTGGCTTTAGCGGCGTTGGCTTTCTTAGTTTCGACGGCTTTATTCAGAATCTCGGTGGCTTTTTGGAGATCTGCATCGTAAGCCGTGCGGTCGTCGTCCAAATACGCCCGCTCGCGGATCAGGAGCTGCTGGAAGGCCATGGCATCGGCATAATCCTTGTCGATATCGAGCGCCTTCTGCAGATCTTTGATGCCTTCGTCCAGAGAAGCCCCGTACTTTTCCTTGAGGTCGTCTTTGACCTTTTTGTCTTTGAAGGGGCCGGGATCATCCGGCTTCATGTGCTGGCTAAGTTCGGCGAGCATCAGGGCGGGGTGCCACTTGTAATAATCGATAACACCCAGAAAATAATACGCCTGCTTGTTATTGGGATCGACCTCAATGACCTTGCGATTCCAGTCAGCGGCCTCGTCGTACTTGGCCATCTTCTGGTCCTCAGGCAACGGTTGAGCCTCGCTATAGGCCATGGAGCTGAGGTATTGGAGCGCGGTGAGATCATGGGGGTCCTGGTCCAGAACCTTTTTGAACTCCTCGCGGGCCCGAGCCCCCAACTCTTTGTTCTGCGCCGAATCCGCGCCCGGAATCCACTGCGCGAAATAGGAAGTGGCGAGATAGGAGCGGTTCACCGGATCAGTGGGATCGAGTTCGACGGCCTTGGTGAAGTGCTCGATCGCATCGGTGTACTTGGCGCTTTCGAAATCATGGACGCCCTGGTTGCGCTGGTCGCGGCTGCGCAGTTTATCGCAGCCGGTCAACGTCAGGATCGCGGCGCCGCCGGCCAGGACGGCGCATAAGCCAGTGAGCCTGTTCATAAAGGGCTTGCGCATAGACGCTACTGACCCGCCTCGATCTTCGGCGTCATCAAGCCGATCTTGTCGATGCCCGCGCCCTTGGCGATGTCGATCGCCTGTGCGACGGGCTCAAACTCCAGGTCCTTGTCGCCGCGGATAAAGACCACGCGCTCGGCGCGGGTCGCGAAGATCTGCTCCAGGCGTGCCTGCAGAGCGCTCAGCTCGATCGGATCCTGATTGATCTTGATGCTGCGGTCCTTGTCGATCTGGATCACAACCGTGGGATCCTGATTGGGCGGCGGGGGAGGTTGATTGGGCGGAGGGGGCTGGGGCGCGATCGCCTCCAGTCCATACGGGGTCAACGGGGTGATGACCATGAAAATGATCAGCAGCACCAGGAGCACATCGATCAGCGGCGTGACGTTCATGTCCGCTTTGGGACCACCGGAGCCGCCGCCAACTGCCATTGCCATAACTTGTTCTCCTTAAAATCCTTTTGAAAACTCTTGTGCGTGACCGGACATGTGCGTTTGCCGGACCGGCGCTAGTTCACCTTGGTGGCGGCAGCGCGGGCCTGGGCCTCGCCTTTGGGAATTTCCTCGGTCAGCAATCCCAAATCGCTGACGCCGGCGGCGCGCAGGTTGTCAATCGCGTCCTCGACGCCCTCATACTTGGCGCGCTTGTCGGCCTTGATATACACGGTCTTATCCAGACGGTTGGTCAGCAGGTCGCGAACTTTATCGGGTAAGTCGCCGGCTTCCACCTGCTTGTTGCCGGGGCTCAAGAAAATCTGGCCGTTGCGCGAGATCGCCACCAGAATGGCGTCTTCCTTATCGGCGGCTTGCATCGCAATGGCGTTCTTGGCCTTGACTTTTTCCACCTGTACGCCCTTGGTCAACATGGGCGTGATGACCATGAAGATGATCAGCAGCACCAGCATGACGTCCACCATCGGGGTGACGTTGATGTCGGCCACTACGGGCGGCGCTTTTTTCTTTTCCATAGAGCACTCCTTGGCTGTTCCACCACTCAAAAACCCACTCAAACTCGGCTCGAGCCGAACACCCAGGTCTCGCCAAAGAGGCCCGGGCGTCCCTGCCCGCTTCAACTCGCAGAATCGCGCCCCGTCTTGGGCGGCGCGGACTTACTTACCAGCCTTACTTACCCGCGCTCGCTTTTTGCGTGCGCTTCAGGAAGTAGTCGATCAGCTCAGAGCTGGAGTTGCCCATCTCGACGTCGAAGGCTTCAATGCGGTTGGTGAAGTAGTTGTACATCCACACCGCAGGCAGCGCGACGAACAGTCCGACGGCGGTGGTCACCAGCGCTTCCGAAATACCGCCGGCGACAGCGCCCAGACCGGTGGACTTTTCGGTCGAAATACCTTTGAACGCGTTGATGATGCCCAGAACCGTTCCGAACAGTCCCACGAAGGGTCCGGTGGAACCGACGGTGGCCAGCGTCGAAACGCCGCGCTTGAGCTCGGCGTGAACGATGGCTTCGGCGCGTTCCAGAGCGCGGCGCGAGGCTTCAATTTCCTCGCCCGATATATCCGAGCTCATCTGATGTGCGCGGAACTCCTGCAGACCGGCCACCACCACCTTGGCCAGGTGGCTCTTGCTGAACCGGTCGGCAATCTTGATCGCCTCATCCAGCTTGCCCTCGCGCAGCGCGCCGGCCACGGCCGGAGCGAACTGCCGGCTCTGCTGCCGCGCGCCGTTGTAAGCGATCACGCGGTCAATCATCACACCGATGGACCACGCGGACATAATGAACAGCGTGATGACCACCAAGCGGGCCGGCCAGCCCATCTGAGCCCACATCGACCGGGGGTCGAATCCGACCGAGGGGCCCGATGACGCCGCTTCCTGAAGGAGCATCATCGCCCAAACCTGCAACTGTAGAACCATGTTATTCTCCTGCGAAGTTGAAATTGAGGCGCAGGCTCTTTAGGGAAGCCCCGCCCGGACTTGTCTTTACTGCAACGAAAAATTCACTGTAATCTCGGTGATCACTTCCACCGGCTCATTATTCAAAATGGTGGGGATGTACACCCACCTCTTCACCGCGTCCATGGCGGCGGGGGTCAACAGCGGGTTGGCCGAGGAAAGCACGGTAAGCTTTTGTATCGTGCCATCCTTGGCGATGATCGCCTGCAACACCACCGCGCCCTGAATGCGGGCCTGCTTGGCGATGGGCGGATAAGAAGGCTTAGGACCATTCACTAACTTGGCGGACTGCACGCCGCTTGAAACCCTCTGCGGCCCCAGATCCTTCTTGGGCGCTTCCTTCACCGGAGGAGGCGGAGGAGGAGGCGGCGGAGCCGCGCCGATGCCGATGCTGGACGGGACGCCCAGGCCGCCGATCACGCCGGAGTCGATGCCGCCGACCACGCCGCCGCTCGACAGCGGAGCCAGTTGATCTTCGGTAATCATCGCCACCTGCTTGGGGATCTCACGCGGAGCCTGCAGGGTCTGGCCGTTGAACTGGCGCGGAACCATCTTGACCACTTTTTGCACCTGCTGCGGCGGCGGCGGTGGAGGAGGAGGCGGCGGCGGAGCCGGCGCGGTCAACATGCTGGTGATCGAAGTCTTCGGAAGAACCTCGGTCCAGATCAGCGGCACCAGGATCATCACGCCCACAATGGCGAACTCCAACGCGAACGAGAGCGTGACGCTCCAGCTTTTATTGGTCTTGCCTACTCCATCGACGAAGGTCTGATCGAACATCGTTTCTCCTTCCCCTGTTACCTGCTCTTTATGCTTTGTCTTCCCTTACACGGCCTTACTGCACGGCCTTGCGTCACCCACGCACGGCCTTCCCGGCGGCATCCTTGGCCGACGGTTTCCTCGAAGCGGCCGAGCCGCCCTTGGGATTCGCACTCTTCACGCCGGGACTCTTTACGCCCGATCCTGCCGGCGCGCCGCCTGAGGGCCGCGGCTTGGGAGCAGGCTCGACCGGAGCCGCCTGCGCACGCCGCTTCTCCACCACGTTGTGGCCCAGCAGCAGAATCGGGCTGGCGATGAACACCGACGAATAGGTCCCGAATACGATGCCCCACACCAGCGCAAAGCTGAACCCGTTCAGCACCTCGCCGCCGAAGATCCACAACGACAGCGCCGTGAGCAGCGTCAGGCCGCTGGTCAACACGGTCCGGCTCAAGGTCTGGTTGACGCTGATATTGATCAGCGTGTCCAATTTTTCTCGCCGCAGGATCTTCAGATTCTCGCGGATCCGGTCGAAAGTAACGATAGTGTCGTTCATCGAGTAACCGACCAGGGTCAGCAGCGCGGCCACAACCGTCAGCGAGATCTCCTTGTTGAACAGCGAAAACAGCCCGATCGTGATCAGCGTATCGTGAAACACCGCGACCACAGCGGCCAGTCCGTAGATCCACTCGAACCGGAACCAGATGTAGACCAGCATCCCGGCCAGCGCGTACAAGGTGGCTTCGATGGCCTGCTGGCGCAAGTCCGCACCGATCTTCGGCCCCACGATGTCGGGCCCCGACAGAATCGTGAACGGCCCCAAGACACATGTTTTCTTTAACGCGTCGATGATCTGCGGAGTTACACCCTTGACCGAAGAAAGTTCGTCGAAAGATTTCAGCAGCCCGCCGCGCTCCTGGTTGCGGAAGTTCTCGATGTTCTGCGCGAGCTGGTCCACCTCCATGTCGGACAAAGCCACATTGGCGTCCTGCAGCGCCGGGCGCAGCGCCCCCGCCAAGGTACCCACAGAGGAGTTGTTCACATCCAGCTTGCCGCTGGAATCGGCGAACATGCCCTTGAGCGTATCCTCGATCAACTGCCCGCTGGCGTTGAGCTCCTTTTCGTCCTTGATCGGCGCGGTGATCTCGATCTCCGGCACGCCGGTGAGCTGCTGCAGCGACGCACCCGGGGCCTTTTCGTCCAGCGCCTTGCGGATCCGGTCCATGGGCGGCTCGCTGCTGAACCGCAGCCGCATCTGGGCGCCGCCGTCGAAATCGATCCCGTAGCGCGGACCGTGCTTGACCGCCAGACTGATGAATCCTGCCGCGGTCACGATCAACGACGCTGTGATGAAAGGCCACTTCCATCTTAGAAAGTCAAAGTTTGTGTTATGAAATAATTCCATCGAGCCTGTACTACCGGAGTGACGTTGGCTCTTCCGCTGGCTCTACATACCAAGGTTCTACACACCAGCTGATTTGACACCAAGACAAACCGGAAAGTTCCTTACCTCCGCGCCACCCGGCAAGCGGCGAAGTGATCTACGTTATCACAAAACGCCGGGACGTTCAAAGCCTTCAAATGCTGAGCGTTACCATTTGCCGCTGGTTTCCCAGCTCCACCATGAAGATGGTTCGGGAAACAAACACGGCCGTAAAAACATTGGCCACCAGGCCAATGACCAAAGTCACCGCAAAGCCCTGCACCGGGCCTGTGCCAAACAGAAACAGCATGGCGCAGGAGACCACGGTGGTGACGTGGGTGTCGACGATGGTCAGGAAGGCCTTGTTGAAGCCGGCCTCGACCGCCGCCGGAACCGCTTTGCCGGCCCGCAGCTCTTCGCGTATGCGCTCGAAAATCAGAACGTTGGAGTCGACCGCCATACCTACCGTCAGAATCACGCCGGCAATGCCCGGCAGCGTCAGCACGGCGTTGAAGTAGCTCAGCGCGGCCAGCAGAATCAGTGCATTCAGAAACAGCGCCAGCACCGCGTTCACGCCGCTGCGCTTGTAATAGATCAGCATCAGCAGAATCACCACGCCGACTCCGGCCAGGCCGCTGCGGATGCCTTCCCGGATGGAATCGCTGCCCAACGACGCGCCGACTTCGGTCTGCGCCAGGAATTCCACGCTGGCCGGAAGCGAGCCGGCCTTGAGATTGAGCGCCAGGTCCACGGCTTCTTCCTGTCCGGAGAGGCCCTCGATTACGCCGTTATCGCTGATTTTGCTCTTGATGGTGGGGGCGCTGAGCACGTGCTTGTCGAGCACGATGGCCAAGCGGCCGCGGTCGTTATCGTGCGCCGCGGTGAAGCGTTCAAAGCTCTTGGCGGTTTCCTGCGAAAGCACGAAGGCCGTTTCCCATCCGTTGGTCTGGGGGTTCTGCTGCGCGCGGGCATCGCGGATATCCTGGCCGCGAACTTCGGGCCGCTTCGCCACCAGCCACCACACCGCCTGCTCGCCACCCTTGGTTTCGCTGGGGAACAGTTGCGAGTTCAGGGGCAACGCGCCTCCCTTTTCCTGGTGGGCCTGCTCCTGCGAACCGTAGGGTCCGCCCAAAACCTCATACAGCCCGAGCACGGCCTGGGTTTGCAGAATCTGCTTGACGCGGGCCGGGTCATCCAGGCCGGGGAGCTGGATCATGAGCTCGGCATCGGCGTTGCTCCGCCCGCGTTTCTGCACGCTGGTCTCCGACAGGCCCAGGCTGTTCACCTTCTTGCTCATGATGTTGATGGTGGAGGTGAGGGTGTCCTCTTTGAGCTGCAGAGCCTCGCTGGGCTTCATGGTCATGTGATAGTCGGTCAGGCCGACCGGGGTCAGAATCCAGTCGGCATCGAAGTTATCCTGCACCATCTGGCGGAACGCCGCGGCCTTCACGGCCGGGACGCCTTTGACATTGATCTGGATGGAAGGGGCCTGCTCAATCGATTGCGGATCGTTGCGGTCGATATCGGTGTAATCGATCCCGGCGGTGCGCATCAGGTCCCGCATCTTGTCGATGACGCTGTCGGCGCTGGCCTTGAAGGCGTCCTGCACGTTGACACGCAGGATCAGTTCGCTGCCGCCGCGCAGGTCCAGGCCGAGCCGGATGTTGTTGTTCCAGTTTTGAACGATATCGGCCTTGGACTTGGGGATGCCGATGATGAAGAATACGCACAACAGCGTGACGGCCACGATGCTGCCAATGCGGAATTTAACGTTGTTATCCATGTTGCTGCTTCTCTAATTACTTCTTTTCTCCCACAGCGGGCGTGCCGGCGCTCGTCGTGCCCGATATCGCGCTGCGGGCGATCTGCAACTTGATGTTGTCCGGCTTCACCCGAATGATCAGGAGGTCGCCGGTGATGTTCACCACCGTCCCTACGATACCGCCGGTGGTGACTACTTCGCTACCAGCCTGCAGATTGGCCAGCATCTGCGCCTGCTGCTTTTTCTGGCGCTGCATGGGCAGGAACACCAGGAAATAGAAGATGGCGCCGATGAGCACCACCGGCAGGAACTGCAGCATCGGGTTGGAAGGGGAAGGCGCGGGGGTCTGCAACAAGAGTAAATACAGGGGATGCATCAGGGGATATGGTGGCGCCGCGCTTTCAGATATTCGGGAAACTTCCCAAGTAGTATAGCCTGCCTGATGTCCCGCATGATGTCAAGGTACCGCTGCAGATTATGCAGTGTAGCCAGGGTGGAAAAGGTCATTTCCCCGGCCTGGAACAGGTGGCGCAGGTAGGCTCGCGAAAAGTTCCGGCAAGTATAGCACCGGCAGCCTTCCTGCACGGGCCGGGGATCGTCGCGATAGTGCGACTGCTTGATGATCAACCGGCCTCCGGATTCCTCGTCATCGACAAAGAAGTAGCCGTTGCGGGCGTTGCGCGAGGGCAGCACGCAGTCCATCATGTCGATGCCGCGGGCCACGTACTGCGGGAGTTCCTCGGGCATACCTACGCCCATGACGTAGCGCGGTTTTTCCCGCGGTAGCAGGGGCGCGGTAGCCTCCGTCATCTCGAGGCTAAGGTCGCGCGGTTCCCCGACCGAGAGCCCGCCGATCGCGTAACCTTCGGCGTCGAGCTCCAGCAGCTCTTCTGCGCATTGGCGGCGCAGGTCGGCGAACATGGAGCCCTGCACAATGGGGAAACAAGCGCGGTTCGTATCCGGGCGAGTACGTTTGTAATGGGCACATGCGAGCCTGGCCCAGCGCACGGTCCGATCGGTAGAGGCCATCGCCGTGGCGTGGCCGGCCGGATAGGGCAAGCATTCGTCGAGCACCATCATGATGTCGCTCCCTAGAGCGAGTTGGACGTCGATGGTGGATTCGGGCGTGAACAGGTGCGGGTCGCCGTTCAAGTGCGAGCGGAACAGCACGCCTTCGTCGGTGACTTTGCGCAGGCTGTCTCCCTTGGTTCGACCAAGGCTGAAGACCTGGAAGCCGCCGGAATCGGTCAGGATCGCCCGGGGCCAGGTCATGAACCGGTGCAGCCCGCCGAGCTTGCGGATGGTCTCGTGGCCCGGCCGCAGGAATAAATGATAGGTGTTGCCCAGGATGATTTTGACGTCGAGGTCATTGATAAGATCGCGATGAAGGACGCCCTTGATGGCGGCCTGCGTCCCCACCGGCATGAAAACCGGAGTTTCAACGTCGCCATGCGCGGTGTGCAGGATGCCGGCCCGGGCGCCGGTTTCCGGGCAGGTTGCCTGAAGCTCGAAACGGAACACTTCTAGTTATTC
>CAWISY010000229.1:0-20686 GCA_963838455.1 Bryobacterales bacterium | reverse complement strand
CAATGCGGCGGCCAGGGCGAGGCCGGCGCAAAAGCGAGCGCACAGCGAATGCGTTGTGCGCGGGTGAATTCGACCGAAGTGTTTTTTCATGGGGGTGATTTCCTTTCACCTTTGAGTACGGGAACAGGAGCCGCGCCGGATGTCGGTAAACTGAAATTTGTCGGAAGAAACGCTAGCGCGCGAGTTGGCTCACCATGAGGAACTGTACTCCGGCGTCGCCCAAACGCTTTTCGCCAAACCCGCGGTCCGCGAGTTGCGAATGCACATGGTGCGGCGAATTCTGGCCGCTACGGGCGCGGGATCGAACTCGCGCATTCTGAGCCTGGGATGCGGCATCGGCGACACCGAACTTCTGCTGGCTCCGCATGTGGGTTCGATTACCGGGATCGATTTGTCTCCTGCGGCGATCCGCCAGGCTCGTCAGGACGCCGCGCGAGCCGGTGCGAAAAACGTGCAGTTCCTGGAAGCCGCGGTCGAGGCTTCGGCTAAGGACGGCGCGCTGGCGGATGGGAGCTTCGACGCTGTCATCGGTATCTTCTTCCTGCACCATTTGCCCTCTGACGAAAAGGATGCCGAATTGAAGATCATGGCGCAACGAATTCTCGCATGGCTCAAGCCGGGCGGCGTGTTCTATGGCCTCGATCCCAGCCATTACAGGCTCTCCGGCGCGATCGGCTCGCTGCTGATTCCGCGTCTCATGCGCCGCTATCAGACCCCCGATGAACATGCGCTGAAGCCCTCGGAAACGTGCGCTGCTTTCACTGCGGCGGGCTTCGAAGCGCGGTATCTTTACTACGACTTTGGCTCGACGCCGCTCGCCGGGTTGTTCCCGTCCTCGCGATTTATCTTCCGCGCCAGCCGCTCGATCGACGAGATACTCATTCGCCTGCCCCTGCTGCGCGCGGTGTCGAGCAACTTCGAGATCGTTGCTCACAAACCCCAGGCTCGCCGACCCATATGAAGCCCGGCGAATTCCCCTATACACGCGGCATCCACCGCGACATGTATCGCGGCAAGCTGTGGACCATGCGCCAATTCTCCGGCTTCGCCACGGCCGCCGAGACCAACGCTCGCTATCGCCAATTGCTCGCTCAGGGCCAGACCGGATTGTCCGTGGCGTTCGATTTGCCGACCCTGATGGGCGTCGACTCAGACCATCCCACCGCGCTGGGCGAAGTGGGCAAATGCGGCGTGGCCATTTCCTCGCTGGCGGATATGGAGGATCTTTTCCGCGGCATTCCACTGGCCGAGATCACCGTCTCGATGACCATCAACTCGCCCGCAGCGGTTCTGTGGGCCATGTACCTGGCCGTGGCCGAGCAGCAGAAGGCCGATTGGGCGCAGCTCTCCGGAACTCTGCAAAACGACATCCTGAAGGAATACATCGCGCAGAAGGAGTATCTCTACCCGCCGCGTCCTTCCATGCGGCTGGTGACCGATACGGTGGAATTCTCCACCGCGCAGGTGCCCCGCTTCAACCCGATCTCGATCTCCGGCTACCACATTCGCGAAGCCGGCTCGACCGCGCTGCAGGAGCTCGCCTTTACTCTGCGCGACGGAATCGAGTATGTCGACTGGGCGTTGGAGCGCGGTCTCGCCATTGACTCTTTCGCCCCGCGATTGAGCTTCTTCTTCAACGCGCACAACGATTTTTTCGAAGAAATCGCCAAGTACCGCGCCGCGCGGACGCTGTGGGCGCGATTGATGCGCGACCGTTACGGAGCTCGCGACGAACGAAGCTGGAAGCTCCGCTTCCACGCGCAGACCGCCGGCTGCTCGCTGACCTGGCAGGAGCCGCGCAGCAACATCGTGCGCACCGCGCTGCAGGCATTGGCCGCGGTGCTGGGAGGGTGCCAGTCCCTGCACGCCAATTCGCTGGATGAAGCTTTCGCGCTGCCCTCGGAAGCCGCCGCGATTCTGGCTTTGCGCACGCAGCAGGTGCTGGCGTATGAAACCGGCGTCGCTCGTGAACCGGATCCGCTTGGCGGCAGCCCGTATCTGGAAAACCTGACCGCGGAGCTCGAAGCCGGCGCGATGGATTATATCCGTCGCATCGACGAAATGGGCGGTATGATCGCGGCCATCGAACGCGGCTTCCCGCAGGCCGAAATCGCCAATGCGAGCTATGAGTATCAGCGCTCCGTCGAGCAGGGTCAAACCGTCATCGTCGGCGTGAACAAGTTCGCGGGCGAGCAGACTCAGCCGATCGAGATTCTGCAGATCGGGGAGTCCGTGGGCCGCCAGCAATGCGAGCGGCTGGCCGCCTTGCGCCGCCGGCGTGACTCCGTTCGGGTTGCAGAAACGCTCGACGATCTGCGCCGGGCCGCGGCGGGCTCCGAAAATACCATGCCCTATATTCTGGCCGCCGTGCGCGCGTATGCAACGGTTGGGGAGATCTGCGCCATCTTCAAGGAAGCGTTCGGCGCCTATAGCGAGATCAGTATTCTGTAAGGCCCCTATAGTTTTCTAGGGTCTCGGCCGAATCCTCACCTAAGATGAATCGCTTATGTTTGGCGTTGCTGGTGTTTTCTGGAATGGTGTGGGCACAAAAGGCCCCTGCGGTTCCGGAATGCTTCAAGGTGCATCGGCTGCTCAAGACCGACGACACGCACTATTGGGCGGACTGGACCAACACCTGCCCATACACGATTGAGTCGGTGTACGTCATGGTCGGCTTCGTGGACGGATTCAGCAAGTACCTGGGGGACGGCGTCTGGCCCATGTACTTCATCTTGCCGGGCATGCACCGGGTCACTCGCTTCAGCGTTCCCAAGGGAGTGGATGGATTTGAGAGCATCATCGTGCGGCGAATCACCACCAACTCGAAGGAAGCCCTCTTTTGAGTGGTTCGTGGCAGCTGCCCTGGGGACCCGACTCGCTTGACTCGGGACAAAAATGTCCCTATCCTTAAATCAACCAGATGACGGGACACGAGTTTCTTCGCAAGTTGAGGAGGCTCGGAAACCAGCGCGGCGTTTCGGTCCGGATTGAGAGCAAGCGCGGCAAAGGCAGCCATTCGACGCTTTATTTTGGCGAGGCTCGGACAGTGATCCAGGACCTCAAGAAAGAATTGCCGGATGGGACACTGCGCGCCATGCTTCGGCAGATCGGACTTTCGCCGCGAGACCTTGAAGAGAGGAAAACCGGATGAGGAGTTTCGTCTATCCCGCCAAATTGATTTCGGAGGCGCCGGGATTCACGGTGCAGTTTCTGGACCTTCCGGAAGCGATCACCAGCGGAGTGGATCGGGCCGATGCAATCTCCCAGGCGGCGGACTGCCTGGAGGAAGCGATCGCCGGGCGGATCGCCGACGGGCTCGATCTTCCTACCCCTTCGCAGGTTGGGAAGCGGCACATTGCGGTGAACCTGGCGGCCCCGATGGCCGCCAAGGCTGCGCTGTACCTGGCGCTCAAGGAGGGGCAGGAGCCGCACGCCAAGCTGGCCCGCCGGCTGAACCTCCACGAAAGGGAGTTGCGCCGGATGCTGGATCCGCGCCATTCCACCAAGCTGGTCCGAATCCAGAGGGTGTTGGAGGCCCTCGGCAAGCGCCTGATTGTGGCCCTTGATGATGCAGCTTGAAACCCGGGCGTCCGGTAACGCTATACTAAGCCTAGAGATGCACCGCTCTGCCTCTGAGGGCAGTTGGGGCGTATCTCAAAGTCAGCTTGTAGAACGTTCAGCTGTTACAACATATGGATCAGCGAATCCGGGTGCTGGTGGCAAAGCCCGGCCTCGACGGACATGATCGCGGCGCCAAGGTAATCGCACGGGCGCTGCGGGATGCCGGTATGGAGGTCATATACACGGGCCTGCGCCAGACTCCGGAGATGATCGTCAACGCCGCGCTTCAGGAAGACGTCCAGGTCATCGGCCTGTCCATTCTTTCCGGAGCGCACAACACCATCGTGCCTCGCGTGATGGAGTTGCTCAAAGAAAAACACATGGACGATGTCATCGTCCTGGTAGGCGGCATCGTTCCGGATGAAGATGCCGCCGATCTGAAACGTTTGGGGGTGGCCGCGGTGTTTCAACCCGGCGCCTCTCTCGAGGCAATTGTGGAGTTCATCCGACGCTCGGTCCCGCAGACGGCTTGACCGGGCACAAGGCGCGCCTGACCGGCTTCGGCCGAGCGCGCTTTCTGGGTTAAACACCCAGTGGAGAAAAGAGATAGAATGCAAGAAAAATTGAATATCGCCGTATTCGTTGATTACGACAACATCGAGATTGGTCTCAAGTCGACGTTGCGGCGCGAATTTGACGTGTCCCTGGCACTGGACGCATTGAAGGAGCGCGGCGACATCGTCGCCAAATTTGCCTACGCCAACTGGGGACGCCAGGACGGCGCCACGCGCCAGATGGCGGAAAACGCGGTGCAGATGGTGCAGCGCATCCCTTCGCCGCGCGGCGACAAGAATGGAGCCGACATCAACCTGGCGCTGGACGCCCTGGAAATGGCCTTCACGCACACCCACGTGAACGCCTTCGCCATCGTCAGCGGCGACAGCGATTTTATTCCCCTGGTGAACAAGCTGAAGGAATACGGCAAGACGGTGTTCGTGGTCGGCGGCAAGGCCTTCACCTCCACCATCCTGCAGCAGAATTGTCATGAGTTCATCAGCTTTGAATCCTTGATCGGCGATGCGCCCGCCGGTCCGATCGTGCTGCCCGGTGAAGTCCGGGTGCCGCGCGGTAGCAGGCCGGAGCGCCAGGAACGAGGAGACCGGCCGGAACGCACGGACCGGCCGGAACGCACCGAGCGTACGGACCGTCCGGAACGCACCCACGTGGGCGATCGCGCCGAACGCCGGCAGCGTCCCGCTCCGCTGGAACTGAACCTGGCGATGCCCCTGGTCGAGCGCGCCTTGCAGGTGCTGGAGCGCCGCGCGGTGCAACCGCAGCTCGGGCTTCTGAAGTCGACCATGCTGCAGCTCGACCCGGCATTCAACGAACGGGCGTACGGCGCATCCAGCTTCTCCGATTTCGTCGAGAAGCTCAAGCGCGGCGACCTGGTCAAGGTGAGCGGGACCGGCGGACGCTACATCATCGAGCGTAAAGGCTCGTCGCAGCCGGAACGCCCGGCTCTCAAGCCTGAGGATCTGCTGCCGCCGCTCCGCGACGTGCTGGAGAACCATCGCCTCGAGCTCGAAAACGGCTCCCCGGTGGAGGAGCTGTCCGGTTGGTTCCGAGCCGAGCAGCCTAACTTCGACATCAGCTCCTACGGCTTCCAGGAGTTCAGCGAGTTCCTCAATTACGCGCAGGATAAAACCGTGGTCCGCATGGAGCCGCACGAGGAGCAGGGCGTCATGGTGGTGACCCTGGGCGCGGAGTTTTATCCTCCGGCTCCTCCGCCGCAGCCCGAGCCGCAGCCCGCGGCCGAGGTCCAGGAAGAAGAGGAATACGAGCCGCAGCCTTACGTGGAGGGCCAGCCCACCATCTTCGAGCCCAATCCGCCTCCGGCCAAACCCAAGCGCGCTCCGGCGCGGAAGAGGGTGACCAAGCCGGCTGGAGGAGCCGGTGGCCCGGCCAACCGCCGGCCTCGCCGCAAGAAGCCCGAGGGCATGTAAAGCCCGCAACGGCAAATCGAACCGAGCCATGCCGGTCGAGCGTATTTTTCCGCATCACGCACCGACGCCCCGCGGGCCTTACTCGCCTGCGGTGCGCGCCGGCGATTTTATCTTCGTCAGCGGGCAGGGGCCCGTCGATCCGCTTACCGATAAGCTTGCTCCCGGAGACATCGCAGATCAGACTCGCGTGACGCTCCGCAATGTTCGAAACATTCTCGAGGCTTGCGGCGCATCACTTGCCGACGTCGTCAAATGCTCGGTATTTCTGAAAGACGCGGGCGACTTCAAGAAGATGAACGAGGTCTACGCCGAGTTCTTCCCCGCCGACCGCCCCGCGCGCACCACGATCGAAGCCAAATTTCACACCGCGGAGATGCTGGTGGAAATCGACTGCATCGCCTACAAGCCGAAATGAGCGATCGCTCCGCCCGACGCCCCGCTTGGTTTTGAGCCCAGAAACCGCCCCAGTCCCCGTAACGGCTGCCTGGCTTGCGACGCAGCGTCGATCAGGGTGCCCTCCGCAGCGCGAAGTGTGTACGCACCATGTCGCCTACGGCCAGGCCGTCTTTCAAAAATAGGCGAAAACGGTGCTCTTCGGCTAGTTTCTCCTTGAGGACGCCCGCGGTGAACCGTCCCGAAGTAACAAACAACAGCGCTGGGTAAGCCCGGTTTTGATACAGCGCCAGCTGGACCTCCGGCCGGTCCACGACGCGCCGGTGCTTGACCTCGAGGGCCATCTCTACAGGCTCCTCGCCCGGAACAAGACTGCCCCTCGCGACCAAGTCCCGCCCGCCCTGAGGAACCTCTCGGACCTTGTAGACCCTGAGGCCCGCCTTAAATAGCAGCTCTGCGACCAGGTCTTCAAATTCGGACGGATTCAGATCATCGAGGCAAAGCCCGCCGGCGACCCACCGCTCAAGGTGGGGGCGGAGCACGTCATCAGCTAGACGCCGCTGGCGGTGTTGCTCTTTCGGCGCCCAGATCCGCGGGCTCCAAAGCGTGCTGGCTCTGCTCCGGGGCGAGGCGATTTGACGGCGCAGACTCGCTATGAATTCATCAAAGGGAACGGCTATGGCGTCGCCGACCACCTCTTGGGCCCACTCGTTTACCTGCGTGTCGAGAGCTTCCCCGCGAAGGCGTCCCGAACGACCGACACAGTCGGCCACGACCTGTTTCAACCTAAAGGAGAATAAAAGCTCCCGACGAAAGCTCGCCCTTTCGACGGCCTCGAACGGCGGCAGCCTTAGGAGCGTGGCCCAGCGGCCGTTTGGAGTGCGTATCTGAGTTCAGGCAGCAACCTAAACCGACGGAAGTCCGCCGTCGGTCCGGTGGTCACCCGAAATAGAGCCTCAGCCTCCTTGGAATCCAGAAAACGTTGTTCATGCTCGTCGAACGTCTCTTGCATGAGCAGGTGAGGGTTCTCCGAAAAAAACGCGAATAGCGCCTCGACCGCAAGATCCGGGGGGAGGATTTCGCCCTCAATGTCGTCTAGCAACGACTCAAGGCGCTGCAACTCGTGCGCGAGTATAAGCATCAGGCACTCCGGCGAGCATTCAAGGATCCAGGGGCGCCTATAAGAATAGCCCAAGGATGTGGGAGCGCGCGGAGGCGATAACGGAAGCCTTTCGCCCGCGCGCGCGCAGGAGCCGGCTCGCGCCACGCTTCACGTCGCAAAATGCTCCGCGTTCTCTAAGAGACGCGGGCGACTTCAAGAAGATGAACGAGGTCTACGCCGAGTTCTTCCCCGCCGACCGCCCCGCGCGCACTACGGTCGAGGCAAAGTTCCACACCGCGGAGATGCTGGTGGAAATCGACTGCATCGCCTACAAGCCGAAGTAACGCCCCTAAGTTTGGTCGCTTGCATATTTGAACGCAACTACTCGGCGATTTAGTTAGGGTGGAAACGCGTCTATTATTTCGATGTCGATTCGATGGACCGTAGGAGTGCTGCTGATTGGGTTTTGTGTCCACATCTGCGTGTTACACATCCTTCTGCTCTGGCGTTACATTCGCCGGAAGGAGCATCATTCCCCAATCCCGTTGATTGGAGCGCTGTCCGGCATAGTAGGTTTAGCCGCGTTACCGCCGCCCGAGTCGGACTTCTGGTTCTGTGTGCCGGTCGTTACGGATTTGGGAACCATTGTCGTTTTGCTCGCCCTCGGCGATCTCGTTGCCAGGAAAATACTTCGGCGGTGAGTGCAGCCGGCACTGGTCCTGCGTCAAGGACGTGAGCAACCTACTTTGGATGCGGGATCACGTCCTGGATTACGTACGCGTCGCCGACGATCGTGAAATAGAAACGCCAGTCCCTGTTCACGCGAGCCTGCCAAATGTCGCGACTCTCATCGTACTTCTTAGCGTGAAGGGACGGATGGAGGAGATCCTGCTCGAGAAACGCGAGCTGCTTTGAGAATGCTTTACGAACCTTGACCGGGGCCTCTGCGACCACTTTCGAGGCGTGATCGGAAAGGACAATCTTCATCGGAGCTAGCGCTTGGTTCTCTTAGTCGCCCGCTCCTTCGCAAGACGTTCGACAAACGCAGACGCCTCTTTGGCCGTAAAGGGACCGTGAACACGTCCCGCCTCGATATCGGCTTCGGATTCGGCGAGCCGCGCGTCGATAACCCGGCGCTGCGCGGCCGTGTATTCATCATCGGCGTTTGGGACCGTAGGGAGGATGGTAATCGCGCGGCCGGACACCCTGAATTCGACTTGATCGCCGCGCCGGAGACCGGCCTTGCGCCGCACGGCTTCCGGAACCACGATCGGCGTGCTAAGGGTCTTAATCACGATTCTCCGCTGGATGGCGCCTAGTTCTTCGACTTCGGCGGCACGTACCCCGCAGGCAGCGCTGCGCCCTGCCCGAAGAAGTAATCTTCCATCTGCTTGAGAAGGAACTCCTGCGCCTCCTGCGTGCCCAGGTTCAGGCGGTACTCGTTCATGATCATCTTCATCTGCTCTAGCCACATCTTCCACGCCTCTTTGGAGACGTTCTCGTAGATGCGCTGGCCCAGCGGATGATTGTCGAAGGGGACCTCGTCCAGGCCGGGCATCTCTTTCCCGAACTTGACGCAATGGACCATGTGTCCGCTCTTACTGGTCTCCTCGATTCGAGGACCGATGGAACCGCCGCCGCAACCCATGCTCTCAGCATAGCGCTGTTTCGAAGCCAGCGCCGTTTGGAGCCGCTAGTGAGTTTGCGGAACCGGGGCGGTCTGCGGCTGCGCTTGCGCCGCGCGCTTGGCCTTGACACTGTCCAGATACTCAGACAGCTTCATGGGCAGGCGCGCGCCCTTTTCCATCTGCCGTTGCACGGCCTTCTGGTAGCGCTTCAGCGTCTCGCGCTTGGCCGACTCACGCAAGTTGCAGGCTTCGATATCCAGCAGCAGTTCCACCTCCCACGGCCGGAAGGTATTGCGGTGCATGTTGCCGCGAAGAAGCTCTTGAATCAGGCGGTTGTACTGGGCCAGAACCGCGTCGCTATCGGGGAGGGAGTCCACCATGTTCTCACTTCTTCGTATCGGCACTTTGCTCCCGCATGTTAACATAATTTTGCATTGCAATATCTAAGGTTTGGAGGAATATCGATGTCCGTCAAAGCACAGGCTTTAGGCCGAGCCCTGACGGCGCTGGCCGCGTCCGCGATGATGGCGGCGGCGCAGACCCCGAATCAGCATTGGGTGGCAACCTGGGCGGCGTCACCGCAGCCTCGCGCAGCCGCTGGACCACCGCGCGCGGCACAACCTGTTGCGCCGGGTGCCCCCGCCCCGCCCGCGCAAGCCACCAGCTTCAATAACCAGACCGTGCGCATGATCGTGCATACCAGTATCGGCGGCTCGCGCGTTCGAGTCCAATTTTCAAACGCCTACGGCACGGCGCCGTTGACCATCGGCGCGGCGCACATCGCTCTGTCCGCCGGAAAAGCCACGATCAATCCCAATTCCGACCGCGAGCTGAAATTCGGCGGCAAGGCTTCCTTCGCCATTCCTCCCGGCGCTCTCGCCATCAGTGATCCCGTGAACTTGGCCGTTCCCAAGCTGGGCGATCTCGCGGTCAGCGTGTTCTTCCCCACCGACACCGGACCGCTCACCATGCACAACACGGGCCTGCACACCACCTACATCCTTGCCGCCGACGTGACCGGAATCGCGTCAATTCTCGACGCACCCACGCGCAATCAATACTTCTTCCTTTCGAGCGTCGACGTTCTGGCGCCACTCAGCACCGGCCTGATCGTGGCTTTCGGCGACTCTATCACCGACGGCGCTACCTCCACCAATGACACCAACTCGAGCTGGCCGGCGCAGCTCGCCGCGCGTCTTCCGTCCAACTGGGCGATCGTGAATCAGGGCATCTCGGGCAATCGCGTTCTGCGCGAGGGAACCGCGACCAACGCCCTGGCGCGCTTCGACCGCGACGTGATCGCGCAGCCGGGCGTGAAGTGGGTGATGATCCTGGAAGGGATCAATGACATCGGGCAAGGCACCCGCGCGAACGCGGCTCCGGAGAACGTCATTGCGCTGGACGATCTGATCGGCGGAATGAAGCAATTGATCGAGCGCGCGCATGAGCACGAGATCAAAGTCATCGGCTGCACGCTGACGCCATACCAAGGCGCAGCCTATTACAGCGACAAGGGTGAAGAGATCCGCATGGCCTATAATCAATGGATTCGCACCGGCAAAGCCTTCGATGCCGTGGTGGACTTCGACAAAGCCACGCAGGATCCGGCGAATCCGAAACAGATTCGCCCAACTTACAACATCATGGATCACCTGCATCCGAATGATGCCGGCTATAAAGCCATGGCGGGCGCCGTCAACGTCCGTCTCTTCTCCACCGGCGCGTCGTGCGTCCATTGAGCAGCGCCGCCGCCGCACACCTCCGCGAACTCGCGGAGCGCAAGTCGAAGGTCTACGAACTGCTGCTGAGCTTGGAGCAGAATCCCAGCGCAGACGAATCCTGTTTTCAGAGTCTCGCCCGCGTGGTTGACCGGCTGCAATTCAACGAAATCTCCCTGGATAACGCAGCCCTGCGTGACCTCAGCGCATGGGTCGGCGCTGCGGGTCCCGAACTAAGCGCCGCGCTGGCGGTTCTGGATGTCGCTTCCTCAGAGGCCGAGCCTGACCGCAAAAACCTCCAACTGCTGCTGACGCGTTTTCCGGCCTGGATCTCTTCGGCGTCGGAAGCGGCACAACCGCTGGTGCTCGAGATTCTTCCTAACATCGCGGCTCACTTAAACGAGCTGGGAAACGCCGGAGTAGAAGCCCTGATCGCAGACTTTGAGCGCTGCGCCTCGGCTGAGGATCGCGACCGGCTGGCCCGCGCCGTCGTCCGCTATCAGGAAACCTCCGGCGAAATCATCTCCGCGTCCGCTAAGATCGCCGCCCTGCTGATCGCAGCCGGAGCGGGCGCCACGATCGAGCGGATGCTGATGGTTGCGCAGCCGGAGGAGATGTTCGATTCAAAGCACGCCCGGGAACTGCTTCCGGCCATCGCCGCATTAAACATCAAGGGTGCGGATGAGCCGGTGCTCGCCGCCGCCGCCGCATTGTGCCTGTCGGTAGCCAAGCACAACCATTCGAGCGCCGTGAATCTCGCCCGCCAACTCCCCTCTGTCGCCGCGTCATTGCCTGCGGAATCGCGCCTGCCGTATTTACAATCCTTCGAAAGCATCGTCGAGGAAGCGGGCGTTTCCCTGATCGGGTACGGGGCCAAGCAGTTGCCCACGCTGTTCCGGAAGGCCGGCGCTCCGAAGACAGCCGAGTTTGTGGCCGAAGGCGTCGCCATCGCGCGCCAGTTCGGCAGGATCGCGGCCCAGGAATTTTTTGAGCTGAAGACTGCCGCGGCGAAACAGGCGGCGTCTCAGTGACACCGGCGGAATCCCCCGTTCAGAGCCCGCCTCCGCTGAAGCGAAGGCTCTTCAAGACGTACCTGATCTTGCTGCTGTTCATTCTCCAAAAAGCCGTGGGCAACTTGTCGCTCGCCTGGGGGATGAAGCGAATCCCCAGCATCTCCGGCCCCGACGCGTTGCTCTATCTCCGCGCCATCCTCGATCCGTTCGTTGCAGCTGGCGTTATTTTTCTCATTCTCGCGCTGCTGACTCGCATGGTGCTGCTGAGCCTGGCCGACTTGAGTTTCGTTCTGCCAGTCACGGCCGTGGGCTATGTGCTGGCGGCGCTGCTCGGGCATTTCGTGCTGCATGAAACCGTCACCGACCGCCGCTGGATGGGAACGGTTCTGATCTGCATCGGCGCGGCGCTGGTGAGTTCCAGTCCGCGCACCAAAACCGCGCTCAAGAAAGAGACACGCTCATGATCAAGTGGCTTCTGGTGGCCGCGATGGTCGCGGCGACGGTGGCAAGCGACCTGCTTCAGAGCCACGAGATGAAGCGCGCCGGAGAGCAATCCGTGCGTGCCCACGGCTTGAAACGCCTGCTCCGCGTCATCGCACAGCGACGGCTGTTGATCCTGTCCATCGGCTGCCTGGCCGTGTCCTTCTTCAGCTTCATGGTGCTGGTTCGCCTGGAGCCGCTCAGCTTCGCCGTCCCAGCCTCCGCGGCCAGTTTCGTGGTGGAGGCGATTCTGGCCAAGCTGGTTCTGCACGAAAGAATCGGGCTGCGCCGCGCCGCCGGCACGCTGATTGTGCTGGCCGGAGTGATCCTTGTTGACCGCTGAGCCGCGACCGGGCGCCCCCCTGGGCCGAGCGGTCCCTTGCCTACTTCTGCGCCGGGGCCACCGGCACCAGCTTCCCGTCCTGAATGGTATAGTCCGCGCCGCGCCAGCGAATGCTGTTGCGCAGGAAGCTGGTCATCCAGATTCCGAAAGCCGCCGCGTCCCACAGAGGGATCAGCGGCATCTCCTTCCACAATCCGCGTTGCTTCAGTCCATGCGCGCCGATCATCCAGGTCATCGCCGCGCGGAGCACTGCGTAGGTGCCCAAAAAAGCCGCCGCCGTGCTGATCTGAGGATCCACAGCGACGGCCAGCAGCGACCACGGCAAGCCCTGCGTGAACAGTAAGCCGAAGTGTCCCCACGGACGCATGTGGCGCATCACCACGATCCACCGCAGGCGCTTGTGCAGCAGTTCGCGCATCGACTGATAGTCGGACACGGTCTTGATGGTGTAGCGCAGCAGCGCGACCTCATAGCCCTGCTCGGCGATCAAGCGGCCGACGAGAAGATCGTCGGCCGGGCGATTCTCCAGCACAGCGTAGCCGCCGAAACTTTTCAGATGCGTGCGCGTGGTGGCGATGGTCGGGCCCAGCGCGAACTTGATCCCATCCAACTGCCAGGCCACCAGAATCCCGGCATAAAAATCCGACATCATACCGACGTGCTGGAGCCGGTCGGTGAACGAGGCGAGCTCATCGTGCGCATAGAAACACGTCACCGCACCCACCTTGGGATCGCGCAAAGGAGCCGTAACGCGCCGCAGGTAATCCGGCCGCACCAACACGTCGCTGTCGCTGATCACCACCACTTCGTAGGAGGCTTCGTTCACCAGCCGCACCAGCTTGGCCACTTTGTCGTTCGTCGCAACGCGTCCGGAGCCGTACAGAGCGCGAATGGAACGATTCGGGAAACTGAGCTTCAGGTCGTCGATGACCGCGATCACCGCTTCGTCATCGCCGTCGATGCAAAATACAATCTCGTATTCCGGATAATCCAACTGGCAGAAACTCACCAGGTTTTCTCGGGCGTTCGGATCCAGTCCCCGAATCGGCTTCAGGATGCTCACTGGGGGGCAAAAATCGCCGGGGGGTGGGTCTGCAGGCTGGCGGAAAAATCTCCAGGAGCTGTAGAGCGCCAGCAGGTAGTAGATAAAAGGGATCGCGGCAACGCCGAGAAGGGCAGCCTGCATATATTGTGGCTTATTCTAGCGGAGCGCGATTGCTCAGCAACACCTTGCCGCCGCTCTCCGCCACTACCACCAGTTTGTCATGCCCCACAAGTTGTTCGAAGCGAGGCTCGGCCGTGGCGCTGGCTACCAGGTAGCATCGCTCCGGAGAAAGCCACAGCGCCTTCCATTGCTGGTCGTCGATGAAAACATCCGGCGCGCCCGGCGCATACGACCCGTAAACCAGATTGTTGAAGCGCCCGTTCACCAGCAGCGCATCGCGGTTGGTGTAAAAGAAAATCGAGGAAAACGTGTAGTAGTGGTGATCCACCAGAAGCTTTCCCGGAGGCGCATGCAGCAGCGCTTCAGCCAGCGGCCGCGACGACAAATACGGATCGAAAGCCACCATAGCGATGCGCGCAGCCTGAAAAAAGATCACGGCCATCACCGCGGTAGCCAGGAAAGCCCGCTGGCCCACGGCCCGCATCGTGCCCGCCGCGCCCAGCAGAAAGGCCAGCCCCGCCAGCAGCAACGGCCCCCGCAAGTAAGCAAAGGAGGAGAAATTCAAATCCTCAATATGGCCGAGTGAAAGCTTGTAGGCCCCGGGATTTTGCGTCAATACCGAAGCAATATCTCCGGGTGTGGGAAGATTTCGCACCGCCAGGAACAACCCGACCGCAATCACGCCCGCCAGGGCCAGGATCACGCTCAGCACTCGCGTCCCGCGCCGCACCCAAGCGCCTCCCTCGTCATCTTTTTCCAGCGACATGGCCGAGCCCAGCAACAATGCCAGAGCGGAATAGCAAGGCATCGAATAATACTCCTGGGTGGTCGAAAAAGTGAAGAAAACGAGCACGAATCCGGTGAGGCAGAGCGCCAGTAAACGCGTCCTGCCAGCGCGATCGGACGGCCGGAAGTTGAGCTTCAGCACCGCGGGAAAGTACACGCTCCAGGGAAACATCCACAGCAGATGCAGCGACCAGAACAACCAGCGCGGCACGGTATCGTAATCTCTGGGGTAGCGCAGATTGAGGAATCGCAGAAGCTGCTCATTGATGAAATAGAACCACAAAAACCCGTGATACTCTCCCGGAATGCTGTGCATGCTGAAGTCGAAATAGGGAGGATTTCGCAGCGTGGCCAGCACATGCCATGGCGCGGCGATCAACACCACGATCGCCGTTGCGTTCAGCACGTGCAGCCGCTTCCAGACCTTCGCCTGGAACAACTGGCGCGTGATGGCCAGGTATACCAGCGCCGCTCCCAGAGGAAACACGATTCCGATGAGGCTCTTCCACAGCAGGCTGACTCCCAGGCTCGCGGCCAGCCCGGCGGCCCACAGACGCCGGCGCGGCTCGTCCTCGGCGTCTTCTTCGCCATCCTCTTCATCAATCGCGCGCAGGAAAGCCCACATCGACAGGGCGATATTCGCGGTCAGCATTACGTCCGGAATCAGAATGCGCGTGAACAGAAACAGGCCGATGCAGGTGGAAATGCACAATCCCGCGTAGAAGCCGGCGCGTCGGCCGAAGGCCCAGGTTCCGAACGCTGCCGTGACCCAGGCCAGCGCGATGGCAGCCAGCACCACCGGGATGCGCGCCACCCAGTCAAAGGCGCCGAACATCTTATAGCAGATGGCGATCAGCCAGTAGATTAGCGGAGCTTTTTCGAAATACGGAATCCCGTCCAACCGCGCCGTAACCCAATCGCCGGAGGTGAGCATGTTGCGGGCGATCTGGGCCTGCACCGCGTCCACATCGTCCATCAGCGAGGGGGGTGAGATCATGCAGCCGGCATACACCGCGGCCGCAAACAGCACGACGATCAGATAGGATCGAGCACGCTTTCCATCTTGCGCGACCGCGACGGCTCCGGAAGCGGAGGCGCTTGAATTCTCCATTTTTTCATCCACAGGAAAAGAATCACCAAACCCCAAAGATGATACCCGAGGTTTGCCCGCCGCTCCAAATGCGACTCCGCCAGCGCATCGATCGCCGGCATCCGGAACACGCCCGCGTAGGGAACGCGAGCCTCGGCCAGCGTTTCCAGCAGCAGTTCTCGCAGCGGGCCGCGCAGCCAGTCGTGTGCGGGTATGTCGAAGCCCTCTTTCTTGCGCGTGAGGATTTCGCGGGGAAGCTTGTTGCGGACCAGATTTTTCAGCACCACCTTCTGCCTAGCGCCATCGATCTTTAGGCGTGCCGGAAGAGAGCCGGCAAACTCCACCAGCCGGTGATCCAGATAGGGCGGACGCACCTCCAGCGAATGGGCCATGCTCATGCGGTCCACCTTGGTCAAGATGTCGTCGGCCAGGTAATATTTCTGATCGAACCACAAGTACGCGCCCAGATGATCGCCTGCCGCGCTGAGTTCGGCTACGGTCGCTTCGAAGGCGCCGGGCAGCGGCGGACGCACCAGCAGTCTTTTTTCGCGATCGCCGAAGGCGCCGCCCCAATACGCGTGCGCCCGCGCAGGCGCCATCTGGCAGCCGTCCAGAAAGCGCTTCAACTTGTATTCGAAGCTGATCTTTTCATCAGAGATGGGCAAGCCGGAGGCGTAGCGGCTCGCCCAGCGGAGTAGCGGCCGGGGAAGCCGGCGAACCTGCCGCGCCAGCAGGCTGGCCCTTTGCGTTACGTATCCTCCAAAGAGCTCGTCGGCGCCCTCGCCGCTCAACGCCACGGTCGCGTGGGCGCGCGTCATTTTGGAGAGAAACCAGACCGGGAGGGCGCCTGCGTCGGCGTTCGGCTCATCGGCGTAGTAGGCGAACTGTTCGATCGCGTCAACCAGATCCTGGCCGGGATTCAGATCCAGCTCATGGTGGTCGGTCTGGTAGCGCGTGGCCACTTGGCGAATGAAGCGCGACTCGTCGAAGCTGCGGCCGCGGAAGGAAATGGAGAAAGTCTTCAGCTTCGAGCTGGAAGCTTGGGCCGCGTAATGCAGCAGTGTGGAAGAATCGAGGCCTCCGCTGAGCCAAACCCCCAGCGGCACATCCGAGATCAAATGCTCCTTGACCGAGGCCTGCAGCAGCCGGTCGAGCTCGGCTTCGGCGTCGGGCGCGGTCCAGTTCCGCTCCTGGCCGAAGGGCAACTGCCAGTAGCATTCCCGCCGCGTGCGTCCCGCCCTCCACTCCAGCCAGTGGCCCTGCGGCAGCTTCTCGATCCCCTCCACCAAAGTTGACACGCCGGCGGCATAGTTCAAGGAGAGATACGAATCCAGGCCGGCCAGGCTCAAAGTGCGGTCGATCTCGGGGTGCGCGAACAGGGTCTTGATCTCGGAGCCGAAATACAGATCGTCGCCGCGACGCGCCAGGTACAGAGGCTTGATACCCATGCGGTCCCGCGCCAGCACCAGTCTCTCGCGGGATTCGCTCCACAGCGCGACGGCGAACATACCGCGCATGCGCGTAAAACAATCTGTGTCCCAGGCCCGAAACGCCTGCAGCACCGTCTCGGTATCGCTGCGGGAGGTGAAGCGGTGGCCGCGCTGCTCCAATTCGCGCCGCAGCTCCAGGTGATTGTAGATCTCGCCGTTGAAAGCGATGACGGTGTCGCCGTCGCCGGAGGCCATAGGCTGATCGCCCCCGGCCAGGTCGATGATCTTCAGGCGCGCCGCCCCCAGGGAGATCGCGCCGGATTCGAAAACGCCCCGGCGGTCCGGACCGCGGTGCGCCAGCGTCTCGATGACGTCTTCGATGCGTCCCGGCGGGGCCGGCCGTTTTCTATGTGTGAAGCCCGCGATGCCGCACAAATTTGAGCGCTCCCGCTTACCGGGGCTCCGACATCGCGGCCACGGCCTGCGCGCTCCAGCGGCGCGAGCGCGGATTGCGCGCTTCCCGCCATTTGACTTGCGGCAGGAATTGCGAAATCTCGATGCGATCGTGATATTTGACCGCGATATTCATCAGGGAATCCAGCAGGGATTCGGAGAGATAGTGCGGCTGCAGACCCAGGTCAATCAGCTTGGAGTGCTTGGCGTTGTAGTAGTGCTCCTGCAATTCGACGCGAGGCGGTTCCAGATGATCGATCTCGGTGCTCAGTCCCAGGGAGTTCGCCGCGGTCTGCACCAGATTGGCCAGCTCCATCACCGAAAACTGTTCGGTGAACTGGTTGAAGACGCGGAATTCGCCGCGGCCGGCCGGATTCAAGCAAGCCAGCTCGATGCAGCGCACCGTGTCGCGAATATCCAGGAAGCCGCGGGTCTGCCCGCCCTTGCCATATACCGTCAGGGGATGGCCCACCGCCGCTTCCGCGCAGAAGCGGTTCAGCACGGTTCCGAAAACATCGTCGTAGTCGAAGCGATTGATCAGCGCTTCATCCATCGAGGTCTCCTCGGTGACCGTTCCATACACCACGCCCTGGTTCAAGTCCGTGGCGCGCAGGCCCCAGATTTTGCACGTGAACGTGATGTTGTGGGAGTCGTGAACCTTGGAAAGGTGATAGAAGGAACCCGGCTGCTTGGGGAAAGGAAGCACGTCGCTGCGGCCGTTGTGCTCGATCCGGATGTAACCCTCTTCAATGTCGATATTGGGCGTTCCGTATTCGCCCATGGTGCCCAGCTTCACCAGATGGCAATCCGGCGCCACCTCGCGAATCGCAAACAGCACGTTCAGCGTGCCCACCACGTTGTTCACCTGGGTGAAGACGGCGTGCTTGCGGTCGATCATCGAATACGGTGCGGCGCGCTGCTCCGCGAAATGCACCACCGCGTCGGGACGGAATGAGTCCATCATGGAGCACAGGAAATCGTAATCGGTGACATCCCCCGTATAGTTCTCGATCGTGCGGCCGGACACCTCCTGCCATACCGCGAGCCGCTTGGCTAACGGCTCGATCGGCGTAAGGCTCTGCACACCCAGCTCATGGTCCCACTGGCGCCGCAGAAAGTTGTCGACTACCGCAACGTCGTGTCCCTTCCGCGATAAATACAGCGCCGTGGCCCAACCGCAGTAGCCGTCTCCGCCCAGCACGCAAATTCTCATGTATGTCTAACCCGTCCCGTATGGTATTGTTTCAATCCCTGACTTGGACCATCCTCTATCTTGACACTTTTGAGCCGCCAGTGTTGTCCTAAAACATAGAAACATTGGCACAAAGGGCTGCTTTTTCTCCTTGTCTTCCACTGCTGATTTGCCGTCAACCGGAATGAGCTTCAAGCGTCACTCCCCTTGCAGGCAACCAACTTGCGTGATAGCGTGAATTGGTTTCGTTTATAAAGCGGCATCGAACCTAGTAAAAGCCATGAGACGCAACACCGTCATTTTCACTTGCGCTGTCCTTGCCGGCCTGCTGGTTCCCGTTCAGCGCTCGTACTCCATGACGCCTGAGGAGCGCCGCGACTATCTTGCAAAACTCCTCAAGATTCTTCCTCCAGTGCCCTCCTTTCAGCAGTGGCTGGACAAAACCGGGGAGCTTCCTCCCGACTACGACTCCCTGCCCAAGGTCAACGGCCTCCCGGATCCGCTCACCTTCCTGAACGGCCGGAGCGTGAAAACGGCGACCGATTGGCGCGCCCGCCGCACCGAGATCTGGCAGCTTTACCAGAAGGACGACCTGGGCACGTTTCCGCAAAAGCCCAAGCTGGACCGGGTGGTGATGCTGGATGAGACGCCGGGCAACGGCTATATCATCCGCAACGTCCGCCTGGAGTTCGGGCCCCAAACCAAAGGGACCATGCGCGTTCAGTTGATGATCCCCTCCGGCGCCGGCCCCTTCCCGGTGTTGATCAGCCCCAACCTGCAGGGCTGGGCTCCGGCGCTGCTGCGCCGCGGGTACATCTCGGCCGGCTACGCGGGCAACGATGGCATGGACGATGCCGCCGCGCTGGGGGCGCTGTATCCGGATTACGATTTTGCGCTGCTGCCGCGCCGGGCTTGGGCTGCCGGGCTGGTGCTGGATTATATCGAGACCGTTCCCCAAGTCGACATGAAGCATGTCGGCATGTTCGGGTATTCGCGCGACGGCAAGATGGCGGCGATCGCGGGTGCGCTCGATGAACGGATCTCCGCGGTGATCGCCGGCAGCACCGGAGTCGGCGGCTTACTTCCCTGGCGTCTTTCGGGTGAACGTAATTCCGGCGAAGGCATCGAAAGCACCACGCGCAGCTTCCCCACCTGGTTTGTCCCGCGTCTTCGCTTCTTTGCCGGCCGCGAGGATCGCCTGCCCGTGGACGGCAACCTGCTCGCCGCCATGATCGCGCCGCGTTCTCTGTTGATGGAGTACGGCCTCAACGATCAGGTGATGAATCCGTGGGCGATGGAGCAGGTGTATCATTCAGCCGAAAAAGTCTACAAGCTGCTGGGGCAGCCGGATCGCCTGGACATCATGCGCGTGCCCGGTTTCCACGGTTCCAATGACGAGGAAGCGTGTCTGGACTGGCTGGATATTCAGTTCGGCCGCTCGCACCGCACCTGGACCAACAATTTTCTTTTTCCCTGGGACTACGACACTTGGCGTGCCAATAGCAAGGAGACGGTCGATCTAAGCAAGTATCCGAAGGCCGCTCCCCTGGCCGCTGCCTCCACTGCCGGTTGGGGAAAAGCCGATTGGGAGAAGCGGGCCGCGGAGGTTCGCAAGTCGATTCAATGGATGCTGGGCGAGGAGCCGGCGAGGATGCCTCCAGCCGCAGGCGGGCGGGGCGGCCGCGGAGGGCGTGGACCGGCGATGCCGCAACCGGCCACAGCCGAAGCGCATCGCGGAGGGTCCGGGCCGGGGCAGCTCGCGCCGGACGTGATTTCCTGGGTCATCTCCAATGGCGGGACTTCTTATGGATGGCTTGCGGCGCAGGCTGCGCAAACCGTCTCGCGGCCGGTCAGTTTCGGCTACGGCGTGCGCGGCGATCTCTATTTTCCGGCCAACACGCCGGCCGGCGCCAAGCTGCCCACCGTAATCTGGCTGCACGGATTCAGTTACCCGCTCGGCTACATGTGGGTGTACCGCACCGATCTGCATCCGATCCTTGCGCTGGTCCAGGCTGGCTACGCGGTGCTGGCTTACGACCAGAGCGGTTTCGGCAGCCGCATGGGTGAGTCGGCTCCCTTCTACGATCGTGCGCCGCACTGGTCGCAGATGGGCCGCATGGTGGAAGACGCGCGCGCGGCCGTCGACGCCTTGCAGAAGGACACGCTGGTCGATCCCCAGCACATCTACACGTTCGGCTACTCGCTGGGTGGAACGGTCGGGCTATACGCCGCCGCGCTCGACGATCGCATTAAAGGCGTGGTCTCGATTTCCGGATTCACTCCCATGCGCACGGATACGGCTGCCCAAGGCGATGGCGGCATAGCGCGC
>CAWISY010000228.1:0-32066 GCA_963838455.1 Bryobacterales bacterium | reverse complement strand
AAAGCCCGCAAAACGGAGCCTGGTCGCGGTCGACAAAGGCTGTTACTTGCTCGCATCGAGGGCCGCGACCGGCCCTTTGCGGGCTAGTTAGCTATAACTACCGCGCCTCCAGCGCCAGCAGTTTCTCCTTGACCGGCAACCCTCCGCCGAACCCGCCCAGCTTTCCTCCGGCCGCGATCACGCGATGGCAGGGGATCACGATCGGTATCCGGTTCGCCCCATTCGCCGACCCCGCCGCTCGCGAGGCCTTCGGATTACCCACGCGCCGCGCCAGCTCCCCGTAAGAAATCGTCTCGCCGTAGGGGATCTCCTGCAGCGCCCGCCACACCGACCGCTGGAACGCCGTCCCCTCCACCGCCAGCGGCACATCGAACTCCCGGCGTTTCCCCGCGAAGTATTCGCGCAACTGCGTCACCGCCTGCGCCACCACGCCCGTCGCCGATTCTACCCAGCCCGGCTCCGGCCTCGCGGCCTTTCCGTTTTTCGGGAAGTAGATGTGCCGTAGCGCCTCTCTGTCTCCCGCGATCAAAAGAGGCCCCACCGGGCTCTCCCACACACAGTAGTTCATAGCTCCAGTTTGCCGCGATACAGCATGTCCTTCAGATTGAACTTGGCCTTGAACTCCATCGGTCCCAGCTTGGTGGTGAAGGTGATCTCTTTGTGCGACGGCTTGATCTCATCCAGCCGCGAAAAATAGAAGAACTCGCCGTCCTTGATCCCCTGGATGTGATCGAGGTACAGCGGACCATCGCCCTTGCGCTCCAGCAGCGTGTGCGAGCGCAGCATCTCCGCGCGCTCCTCCGCAGCCGAGGGAGCCTCGTCCTGCCCCGGTTTGGCCGCATCCGGAAAATCGCCCGTCAATCCGATGATGTAGAAATCCTTCGCTCCGTCCGGAGCCCGCTTCTGCGCCAGGCATAGCGGCTTGGCCGATTCCCATCGAGCCACCGCGTGAAACGCCCCGGGACTCTTCTCCGCATTCGCGCCCTCGTATTGCACCCGATCCGCAGGACTGACCGCGCCGCCGTAGAGAAAGCCGCCCGCGCCGCCCGGCCCGCCGTTGAAGTTGACCGCCGCCTTCTGCGCCCACGGCGAGTTGTTCAGCAGCAGGTCGATCTCGTCCTTCGACCAATTCTCCGGGGGCTTTTCGTCCCAGAATTCCTTGGGGGTTGCACCCAGAGCGCTGGTTGCACCCAGAGCGCCGGCCGCACCCAGAGCGATTGCCCCAGGCAGTCCCAGCGCCGCCAGCATCGCGTTTCGCCGTGTGATTTCGTCCTGCCTCATCTTGTCCACGCCCCCATTCTACCCTCCCTTCCGCGCCCCGGATTTTCGAGCCTTCCCCGGATTTAGATACGACCCGCGGATTTTCGATAAGATAAAGGATCTTCTATGGCCCTTATCTTTCTGCTAGCCGTCCTGGTGTTTGTAGTCCTGGCTATCACCCTCTTCGTCTTCCCGCCCAGCAAGTGGGTCAAGATGATGCAAGGCGGCAACAAAACCGACAAAAAATGACTAAATATGTTCGCTACCGCGTAGGCTCGCGCACCGCCTACGGCATCCTGGAAGACGACACCATCACTGAGCTCGATGGGGATCTCCTCTCCCACCAGCCCACCGGCATTCGCCACCAGCTCGAAGCCGTAAAGCTGCTCTATCCCTGCACGCCCGGCAAGGTCCTGGCCGTCGGCCGCAACTTCAAAACCCATTTCGCCGACCGTCCCCATCCCAAGCGGCCGGAGCTCTTCTACAAGCCCATCTCCTGCCTCCAGAATCCCGGCGATCCCATCATTTCCCCGCCCGACGCCACTGATCTGCATCACGAAGCCGAGCTCGTTTTCGTATTCGGCAAGCGGCTGCGCCATGCGTCGAAGGAAGAAGCTCTGGCTGCCATCTTCGGCCTCACCTGCGGCAACGACGTCAGCGAGCGCCTCTGGCAGCACGGTCCGCAGAAAGACGTGCAGTGGTGGCGAGCCAAAGGCTGCGACACCTTCGGACCCCTCGGCCCCTCCATCGTCACCGGACTCAACCCCGACAATCTCATGCTCACCTGCCGCATCAACGGCGAGGTGGTGCAGCACCAGAGCACCGCCGACTTCATCTTCGACAGCGCCACCATGGTCAGCTTCGCCAGCCAGTATCTGACCATCGAGCCCGGCGACATCATGTTCACCGGCACCCCCGGCGATACCCGCGCCATGCGCCCCGGTGATACGGTCGAGGTCGAAATCGAAGGCATCGGCGTCTTGAGCAACCCTATCGTCGCCGAAAAGTGATGCCCAAATAATCCCGAGGCCTACATGCGAACCCAGCCGTTCACCACAGCCGAATACATCGAGAGTTTGCGCGACGGCCGCGAGATCTGGATCTACGGGGAACGGGTCAAGGACGTCACCACCCACCCCGCCTTCCGCAACAGCGTCCGCATGATCGGCCGGCTGTACGATGCTCTGCATGACCATCGCAAAGACGTGCTCTGCACCGCGACCGATACCGGCAGCGGCGGCTACACTCATAAATTCTTCAGGGCCTCACACAACACCGAAGAAATGATCGGCGCGCGCGATGCCGTCGCCGAATGGGCCCGCGTCACCTACGGCTGGATGGGCCGCAGTCCGGATTACAAGGCCGCCTTCCTGGCCACTCTCGGCGCCAATTCCGGGTTCTATCAACCCTTCGAAGAGAACGCCAGGCGCTGGTACAAGAAGGTGCAAGAGGAGTGTACATTCGTCAACCACGCCATCGTGAATCCGCCGGTTGACCGCAACAAGCAGCTTGAGGAAGTCCGCGACGTCTACATGCACGTCGAAAAGGAAACCGATGGAGGCTTGATCGTCAGCGGAGCCAAGGTGGTGGCCACGGCCTCCACGCTCACGCATTTCAACTTCATCGCTAACAATGGCGCGCTGCCTATCAAGACCAAGGATTTCGCCTTCGTCTGCATCGTCCCCACCGACGCGCCCGGCGTGAAGCTGTTCTGCCGCCCTTCCTATGAGCTGACCGCCGCCGCCACCGGCAGCCCCTTCGACTATCCTCTTTCCAGCCGCCTCGACGAAAACGATTCGATTCTCGTTTTTGATAAAGTCTTCGTCCCGTGGGAAAACGTCTTCGCTTACGGCGATATCGACAAGGTCAACAACTTCTTCCCGCGCTCCGGCTTCCTGCCGCGCTTCATGTTCCATGGCTGCGTGCGCCTGGCCGTCAAGCTCGATTTCATCGCCGGGCTGCTGCTCAAGGCTGTCGACGCCACCGGGTCAAAGGAGTTCCGCGGTGTGCAGGTGCAGGTGGGCGAAGTGCTCGCCTGGCGAAATCTGTTTTGGGGACTCACCGACGCCATGGCGCGCACCACCACGCCGTGGACCCCCGGCTATGTCCTGCCCAATCTCGATTACGGCTTGGCCTATCGCGTCGCCGCCAGCACTCTTTACCCCAAGCTCAAGGAAATCGTCGAAAACGTTCTGGCCAGCGCGCTCATTTATCTGCCCTCGCATTCCAGCGATTTTAAAAATCCCGAAATTCGCAAATATCTCGATCAATTCGTGCGCGGCTCCAACGGCTATTCGGCCGTGGACCGGGTCAAGCTTATGAAGCTGATGTGGGACGCCATGGGCACCGAGTTCGGCGGCCGTCACGAACTCTACGAGCGCAACTATTTCGGCAGCCACGAAAGCATCCGCTTCGAGGTTCTCATGGTCGCCGAAGCCCTCGGCCAAGCCGCCAAATACAAAGGTTTCGCCGAGCAGTGCATGGCCGAGTACGACCTCGACGGCTGGACCGTCCCGGACCTCATCAACCCGGACGACGTCAGCATCGTCCTCAAGAAGGCCGCCGAGAAGGCGTAGTCGTCAGGCCTCTTACCAGCGGATCTTTCCCGGGAAAAGCGCGATCCGCTACCAGCGGATCTTGGCCGGGAAAAATTCGGCGATCAACTCTTCGTAGTACGGCTTCAATTCGTCTACTTGCGGCTTGCTGTGCGATTTGGAATAAAGATCGAACGGATTGAACTTCCGCACCCACTCGAACATCTCCCGGTCGTGCAGGTTCATCAACTGCGAATATGCGCCCTCGCGGTGCGCCGGGTAGAAGCTGTGATAGCGGATCATGTAGCGCGCAGGTTCCGGCAAATACTCTCTGGTCACGTAGTACAGATATTCGTCATGGCCCCAGGACATCATCACCTGGTCTAACCCGCCATGCTCCTGGTAAATGCCGCAGGGCGTCTGGTAGCCGGGCGCCTTCGAATCCGGGTTCGATTCGAAGAAGGAATGGAACACGATCTTGTCGCTAAACTGGCAGCCCAGCGGGAACGTGTCGCCGACCACGCACCATTGCGGTTCGCCCCACACCCATAGGATCTTGCCCAAATCGTGAATCAGCCCCGCGAGCTGGAACCACCGCGGATGCCCGGCTGCCCGGATGGCTTCCGCCGTCTGCAGATTATGCTCGATCTGGCTGAGATCGGTATCCGGATCGCTGTCATCCACCAGCGTGTTCAGGCGCTCCATCATCTCCCAGATGCCGGCCTCCATGTGATCGAGCCCCAGCCACTGCTCGCGCTTCCTCTTCACGAACTCCAGCGTCTGATTCGTGTGATTCAGGCGATAGAATTCGCGCACCACTGCCGGCACCCTCTCGCCGTAGTTGCGGAATTCGGTCGGCTTGCGGTCAGGATCGTAGCGGGCGCGAACGTCGTCGTCCCACTGATCAAGACTGGTTAGAGTTGCGGGCGTCTCGCTGCTCATGAGCTTTTGTCCGTATATTACGGAAGCCCCGGTGACGAGTCAATGAGAATCGGGTGAATTAACGCTAAAGCGTCGTGGAAAGCGCCTGACAGCAGCGCTCGACCGCCTCGCCCACTGCGAGACTTCGCAAACCCGGCCGCAAATCCCGATCGCGCGCCCGGCCGAGGTACGGGTATTGCGCCAGCAGCCAGAAGTATCGCCCAATGCTCTCGACCACCTCGGTGGCAACGTCCACACTCTCGCTCTTTTCGGGCGATGTAAAGCCAGATTGAGTCGAGTTCCGCTTCCGCCTCCGGCGCGAGGTGAAACTCACTCACGAGCCGCGACGCTGCGAGGCATCCAGCCCGTCCATGCCGCGGCGCTTCACGTCTTCGGCAAGCCGCCGTGCACCCTCATCCGAGTTCACCCTCCGGCCCCGCCCGTGCGCCAGCGAGGATTCCGCCTGATCCACGGCGGTCAGGATCTCCAATCTGCGGCGTTCCCGCTCCTCCCATAAAGAAAGCGCTTCCTTAACCGCGTCTTCCTCGCGGCGCAGCCGCCCGCTTTCGAGCGCATAGCGGACGAGGGCATCCTGGTCCGGAGTGAGTTGCACTTCCATGTTCCTCAGCTTATCAACAAGAATGGCTCTCGCGTGGTAATCTGCAACATGGGCGCGCCACCATAGCGTCCTTCCGGCAAATGGCGGTATCCATGAGCAAGAAGTCTCCCGCGAAAGTGACTCGGACCGCCAAGGTGAAGAAGACCGCCGCTCCCAAGTCTGCGGGCGGCAAAGGTCAGAAAACCAAACCGGTCTCCGGCGCACCTGCCGAATCCGCCATCCCGCCCGTCGTAGGCATCGGAGCCTCCGCCGGAGGTCTGGAAGCCTTCACCCAGCTCCTCACCGCCTTGCCCATCGACACCGGCTTGGTGTTCGTGCTGGTGCAACATCTGGAGCCGACCCATAAAAGCGTCCTGGCTCCTCTGCTCGCCCGAGCCACCAAGATGCCGGTTCAGGAAGTCCGCGAGGGAACGCACGTCGAGCCGAACCACGTCTACGTCATCCCCGCCAACGCCGACCTGAGTCTGCTGGACGGATTGCTCCACCTGGTCGGCCGCAAATCCGCCCGGGGGCGTCATCTGCCCATCGACTACTTCTTCACTTCGCTTGCCGAAAGCCGCGGCGGGCAAGCCATCGGTGTGATCCTGTCCGGCACAGCCTCCGACGGAACCGCCGGCATCAAGGCCATCAAGGAAGCCGGCGGGATCACCTTCGCTCAGGACCCCGAATCCGCCAAGTTCGACGGTATGCCGCGCAGCGCCATCGCGTCGGGTTGCGTGGACCTGGTGCTGCCGCCGCAGCGCATCGCCAAGGAACTGGCGCGCATCGTCCGGAATCCGCTCATCGGGCTGCTGCCCATCCACGCCGTCCCCTCGGTTCCCGCGGAGGATGAGGATTGGGCCGGGCTGTTTCGCATCCTGCGCTCGGCCACCGGCGTCGATTTCAGCCTGTACAAGAAGGCAACGATCAAGCGGCGACTGGCTCGCCGCATGGCGGTGTCTAGAACCGACAAGTTGCGCAACTACTTGAAGGTCCTGGAGACCAACCGCGCCGAGATCGACGCGCTGTTCGACGAGCTTCTGATCCTGGTCACGGAATTCTTCCGCGATCCCGATGTCTTTGCGGCTCTCGAGCAAAAAATTCTTCCGAATCTTCTGGCCGGCAAGACCCCCGGCGAGCCCATCCGCATCTGGGTTGCCGGCTGTTCCACCGGCGAGGAAGCCTACTCCATCGCCATTTCGCTCTTGCAATGTCTGGGCGACAAAGCCTCCGCCGCGCACATCCAGATTTTCGCCACCGATGTCAGCGAAAGGGCCATTGAGAAAGCGCGCGTAGGGATTTATTCGGCGGCGGATGTAAAAGCCATCTCGCAAGAGCGGTTGCGCCGCTACTTCACGCCGGTGAACGGAGGCTTTCGGGTCAACGACGCCATCCGCGAGCTATGCATTTTCGCGCGTCACGACCTGACTCGCGACCCGCCCTTCTCCAAACTGGACTTGATCAGTTGCCGCAACGTCCTCATCTACATGGAGCCGGCGCTGCAGAAAGGAATCCTGGCATCGTTTCACTACGGGCTCCGGCCTAGCGGCATCCTGCTGCTCGGAAGAAGCGAGAACCTGGGCTCCTACTCCGATCTGTTCGCCGCCAAAGACCGGAAGAACAAGTTTTTCCGCAAGAGCGAAGGGGCGCATGCGCCCATCTCCTTGGCGCAGTCCTCCCACGGACATGTTTTTCCGGTCAGGGCCATCAAGGAACCGCTGCCCGGCATCGACCTCGAAAAGGAAGCCACGCAGTTGGTCTGGGAGCGCTACGCGCACGCCGGGCTGGTCATCAACAGCGATCTTCAGATTGTGCACTTCCTGGGTGATACCAGTCCGTATGTGCGGCACGCTCCCGGCAAAGCGACCTTCCAGTTGATGCGCAGCTTGCGGGAAGAGTTCGTTTTGGAGGTGCGCTCCGCCTTGCAGAAAGCGCGCCGCGGTGAGTCCGTCGTGCGGCGCGAAGCAATCGAAGTCCGCCACAACGGCCAGGTGAGTGAAGTGAATATCGAAGTCCGCCCCCTGATCCGCAGCGGACCGGATCGATCGTTCCTGATTCTGTTCGAGCCGGCCGCCGCCCCGGTGGAAGCAGGCGCCCGCCCAAGGAAAGCTCACCAGGAGCCTGCTAAGGACGGCAAGAAAACCCGCGATCAGGAAGTGCTCCGCCTGCGCGAGGAGCTGGCGCGTACCCGCGAGTATCTGCAGGCGATCATCCGCGACCAGGAAGCCACCAATGAGGAGCTGCAAACCGCCAACGAAGAAGCTCTCTCCAGCATGGAGGAGCTGCAAAGCACCAACGAAGAGCTGGAAACCGCCAAGGAAGAGCTCCAGTCCGGCAACGAGGAGCTGGTTACGCTGAATGAACAGTTGCAGAACCGCAACTCCGAACTGGGGGAGCTTTCCGCGGATCTGGCCAGCGTCCTCACCGGCGTCGACATCCCCATCGTCATCCTGGGCGCGGACCGCCGCATCCGGCGCTTCACCCCTCCCGCCGAAAAACTGCTGGGACTGATTGCAGGCGACATCGGCAGGCCGATCGTCAAGCTGCGCATCGGGATCAACGTTCCGGACCTGGACGGCTTGATCTCCACGGCGATGGAAAAAAATCAGGAGGCCGCGCAGGAGGTGCAATCGGAAACCGGGCGCTGGTATTCGCTGCGCGTCCATCCCTTCCTGGCCGCGCAAGAACCAGCAGGAAGACAGAAGGCGCAGGGCGTCCTGATGGTCTTTGTGGACATCGACCAGCTCAAGAAACTTCAGGAAAAGGTGAATGCGCGGGCCCAGACCAGCGAGTCCACCATCCAGGCAGTGCTGAGCAGCGGCGGGCTAGCCACCCTGGCGGTCGACCAGGCCAGCCACATTGTCCTGGCCAATCCCACCGCCGAGACTATGTTCGGCTATGCTGAGGATGCCTTGCTCGGCCAGTCCCTGGAAAAATTGCTTCCGGAGCCGTTCCGCGCCGTCTACGCGCGGGAAACGGCAAGCTGGTTCCAGGCGCCGCGCAACCTTTTCGGGCTGAAGCTGACTGGTCTTCGCAAGGACGGTTCCGAATTCCCGGTTGAGGTGAACCTGAGTTCTTTCGTTTCGGAGGGAGCAACCCGGGGTGTCGCCTTCGTTTCCGACGTCACCCAGCGAAGGAACAGCGATCAGGCGCTGGCGGATTACAGAAATCAGTTGGCACTCGAGGTTTCCGCTCTCGACCGCCTGCGCGTGACCAATGAGGAGCTGTGGCAGAGCCACGACCTGCGCCAGGGGCTGGAGCGGATACTCGACGCGGGCATCGCTTTGCTGGGAGCCGGCATGGGCGCCATTCAACTGCTGAATCCGGAAACGAACGTGTTGGAAATTGCGGCGCAACGCAGGTTCCACGCGGATTTTCTTGAGCATTTTCGAGAGGTCTCGGCCGCGGACGATTCCGCCTGCGGCCGGAGTTTGCGCAGCCGGCAGCGCATCATCATCGAAGATGTCGGGCTGGATCCCGGGTACGCGCCTCATCGCGCTGTGGCCGCGGCCGCCGGTTATCGCGCCGTTCAATCCACGCCGTTATTCGGCAGAGACGGAACGCTGGTCGGGATGTTTTCCACCCACTTCCGTGAGCCTCACCGGCCCACCGAGCTGGAATTGGTCCGCTTCGATCTTTACGCCAGCCAGGCCGCGCAATTCATCGAACGCCTGCGCAGCGACGCGCAGCTTCAGAAATTGACACGGGCCCTGCTGGTGGCGCGCGAGGAAAACAATCGCGAAATTGCGCGCGAGCTGCACGACTTTTTCAGCCAGGAACTGGTAGCCATCGGAATGGAGATAGCGTCCCTGAAGAAGGACCGCGAATCCGGGTCCGGGCTGGCCGCTCGCCTTGCGGAGATTGGGCGCAAAATCGAAGACCTCGCCAAGCGCCTGCATCAAACGTCCCGCAAGCTTCACCCGGCCGTTCTGGAGGATCTGGGGCTGGAGCCGGCTCTGCGGCAGGAGTGCGACTCCTTCGAAGGCGCCCATGAGATTCCGGTTGAGTTCGCCGTCGACGGGCTTCCCGACCCCATCCCCCTGGATGTGTCCTTGTGTTTGTATCGCGTGGCGCAGGAGAGCCTCAGAAACATCCAGAAGCACGGCAAGCAGACCGGCAAAGTGTTGGTCTCCTTGACCGGCTCGCCGGAGGGCATCACCCTGACGGTCAAGGATCAGAGCGGCGGTTTCGATCTCGCGGAAGCGCTCCGCAAAGGCGGCCTTGGGTTGATCAGCATGGAGGAGCGCGTCCGGGCCGAAGGGGGCAGACTGACCATCCAGTCCAAGCCGGGTGCGGGAACCACGGTGACCGCGTTTGTTCCCCTGGAGCCCAAGGCGCTGGGTGCATGATGCCCATACGAGTCCTGCTTGCCGACGATCACCTGGTAGTCTTGCAAGGCCTGCGGCGTATTCTGGACCGTCCCGAGTTTGAAGTCGTGGGAGCGGTCCAGGATGGGCGCGCCTTGGTGGAGGCCGCGGCCACGGTGCAGCACGACGTGATTATCGCCGACGTCAGCATGCCCCTGCTCAACGGAGTCGAAGCCGCGCGGCAAATTCGCAAAAGCAATCCCAAGGCGAAAATCATCTTCCTCAGCATGCATCCTGAGGTGGTCTACGCGGTGGAGGCGATGAAGGCCGGGGCCAGCGGCTACCTGGTCAAGAGCGCAGATGACCGGGAACTGATCCGCGCCATCGAGATTGTGCATGCCGGTGGGACGTATCTGACGCCGTCCCTAAAGGAGCCGGTGCTGATCGCTCTCACGGCCCCGCGCAAGAACCCCGCCGGAACTGTAGACGGCCTGACCCAGCGCCAGCGCGAGGTTTTGCAACTGCTCGCCGAAGGGAAGCAGGTGAAGGAAATCGGCGCTTTGCTGAAGGTCTCGGACCGGACCGTGGAGTTTCACAAGTACCGCATCATGGAGACGCTGGGGATCCGGACCGTGGCCGGGCTGGCCGCCTACGCGGCAAAACACGGAATCGTCGACTGATTCGCCGCCTGTCCTAGCGCCAGGCCGGGGATCGGAACGCCTCTCAATGGCCGCCTTTGTTAGACTGAAGCCAAGTCGGCAACACACGGCAGGAAGGAGCTTGCATGGCCACAATCTCAGTCAACGGAACTAAGCATGAGGTTCAGGCGTCCGGGGATACGCCGCTGCTTTACGTTCTCAGAAACGATCTCCAGTTAACGGGACCGCAGTTCGGCTGTGGGCTCGCCCAGTGCGGAGCCTGCTCCGTACTCCTCGATGGCAAAGAGATTCGTTCCTGCACCACCACCCTCGCCTCCGTCGGCGCGAAAGAAGTCACCACGCTCGAAGGCCTTCCGGCCCGTTGGGTTAAACAGAAGGGACTGCCCGCGGCCGGGACGACCCTCCATCCCGTCCAGCAGGCCTGGATCGAGGAGCAGGTGCCTCTCTGCGGCTTCTGCCAAAACGGCATGATGATCAAGGCCACGGAGCTGCTGGAGCACAACCCCTCGCCCACGGTCGCTGATATCAAGACCGCCTTCAGCACCGGGGTCTCCGCGCACCTGTGCCGTTGCGGAAGTTATACCGCGATCATCGCCGCCGTGCAGCTCGCGTCCATGCAGATGACGAAGGGAGGCGCGCGATGAAACCCGATCAAACCAACGTCTATGGCGCCGCGCTCACCCGCCGCGGATTCGTCAAAACCGGCGGAGCTCTGCTGGTCGGCTTCGGCGTCGCCGGCACTGGCGTGCTTGAGAAGACCGCCACAGCCGCGGTCATGCGCAACACCCTCGATGCGTCCCTCCCCGAATCGTGGATCGAGATTCATCCCGACAACACCATTTTGATCCGCACCGGCAAGAGCGACTTCGGCCAAAGCACCACCTTCACGGCATATCGACAGATTGTTGCTGAGGAGCTGAGCGCTTCCTTCGACGCCATCACTACCGTGGTGATGGGCGACACCGATCGCACGCCCGACGGCAGCGGGGCATTTGATTTCTTAGGCAGCGGTACGCCCAATATCCGCAAAGCCGCGGCCTACACCTATCAGGCCCTGCTCGATCTGGCTGCGCAGCGCCTCAACGTTCCCAAGAGCGCGATCTCCGTCAAGGAAGGCGTGATCTCCGGCGGCGGCAAGACCATGACCTACGGCGAGCTGGTCAAGGGCCAGCAGCTCAGTCTCACCATCCCCGTCAAGGGCGACCTCACCAGCCCCATGGGCCTCAGCGTGGACGGAAATCCGCCCATGAAGCCGGTCAGCGAATACACCGTCATCGGCAAACCGTTCCGCAATTCCGTGACGGCTTCGAAAGTCGCGGCCAAGGAACAATGGGCCACCGACGTGCGCCTGCCGGACATGCTGCATGCCCGTATGGTGCATCCCAAGACTCTCGGTTCCACGCTGATCTCGGCCGGCACGGTCGACAAGTCGAAATTCCCCAACGCGCAAGTGGTGGTCAAGGGCAACCTGGTAGGCGTGGTCGCGCCCACCGAATGGGAAGCCATTCGCGCCGCGGAACAAGTGGCCGCCGGAACCAAGTGGAAGGATTGGAAAGGGCTCCCGGGCCACGCCCGCTTGTTCGATTTTCTCAAGCGCGACGCGGATTGGAAGACCGCGCGCGTCACCAAGAGCGATAAATCCAAGGACGACGTCTCGCCCACCCTGTCCTCCGCGGCCAAGAAGCTTACCGCCAGCTACCAGATGCCGTTCATCAAGCACGCGCCCATCGGCCCCACCATGGCGTTGGCCGACGTGCGCAAGGACGGCGCCGTCTATGTCTACACGCACAACCAGAATCCGCAGGCCCTGCGCGGCGAGATCGCAATGATGCTCTCGATTCCGCCCGATAACATCGTGGTCCGCACCTTCTCCGGCCCCGGCCATTACGGACGTTCGAACGGCGGCAACGCGGGCGCCGAGGACGAGGCCGTGATTCTCTCCCAAGCCGTGGGCCGTCCGGTCCGCGTGCAGTGGATGCGCCCCGAGGATTTCCAGTGGTCCACCCAATCGCCCGCGGCCATGTCCGATGTCCAGATCGGCCTGGATTCGAGCGGCAAGATGGTGGCTTACCAGATCGATCACTACATGCCCGCCATGCAGGATGACCGTCCTGTTGGAGCCGTGCTCGCCGGCCTTCCCACCATGGCCGCGCCGAACGAGAAGGGCGTCTTCATCGGCAGCACCGTCAACGATATTCAAGATCCCTGGATCTACACGGGCGTCGTCAACATCGTCGAGCGCGGCCACGGAACCTATCAAGTGGGCGAGCACGGATCGCCCATCGGCGTCGGTCTGCGCGACCACAGCCTGCGCACGCCCGGCCAATTCCAGCAAAACTTCCCGCGCGAGCTCGCCGTCACCGAAGCCGCCGCTCTGGCCGGCGCGGATTCGATTCAATTCCGTCTCGATCACGCCAAGGAAGAACGTGTGATTAACGTGCTGAAATCGGTGCGCGACGCCTCCAGCTGGGAATCCCGCACGTCGCGCTCCAAGTCGACCGGGGCACTTGGGGCAAGCGTCCTGCGCGGCCAGGGCGTCTCCGTCATGTTCCGCTCCGCGACCTATTGGGCCTGCGTCGCCCACATTGCGGTGACCCCCTCCACCGGCGCCATCACCGTCGAGAAGGTGACCGTCGCCGTGGATCCCGGCATCGTGGTCAACCCGCTCCAGCTCAAGCGCCAGGTGGAAGGCGGCACGGTGATGGGCGTGAGCATCGCCCTGCTCGAAGAGCTGCAGTTCGACGAAAGCGGCATCACCACGCGCGACTGGCGCAGCTATCCGATCCTCAAGATGGCCGACCTTCCCGAGATCAAAGTCGTGCTGCTGAACCGGCCCGAGGTCGGCACCTACGGCGGGGGCTCGGAAGCCGCCAACGCTCTGGCCGCTCCAGCCATCGCCGGCGCGTTGTTCGACGCCACCGGCAAGATCTTGCGCCGGCTTCCCTTGAAGCCCGAATACGTCCAGGCTGCGCTGAAGGCGTGACCTTGTCCCCGGCGCGATGAACAGACTCGCAAGGTTATTCCTTTTTGCGGCTGGAATCGCAGCCGCGCAAACGCCCGCGCCCACATTTCGCACCGGCACGGAACTCATTCAGGTAAGCGTGATTGCTCAAGACAAGAATGGCAAGCCGGTAACGGATCTAAAGGCCGAAGACTTCAGCCTTTTCGACAACGGCTCACCGAGGGGCATCAGCACCTTTGCCTTTGAGCAGGCCGAGCCGGCGGCTCCCGAGGTTTCCGCGCCGAACGTCTTCACCAACCAGATCGCGACATCGCCCGGCCGCAGCAGCGGACCGCACAGCGGTTATTCGGTCATCCTCATCGACAATCTTCTTGCCTCCTTCGGCGATCCGTACACGCAGGAGGAGGGCACGCCTCTGGCTAGAAATCAGACGTTGAAGATGCTGCAATCGATGCCGGCAGATGAGAAGACAGCCGAGAAGATCGCGATCTACGCGATCACCCGCAAGCCGGAGATCGTCTGCGAATTCACCTCAGATCGGGAGCTGCTCGAATCGCGGCTTCGCGTATGGACGCCGGGCCCCGATAATCCAGACTCCACCGGCCAGGCGTTTGTAGACGCGCTGGAGGGAGCGGGACCAAACGAGGCTGGCTTCATCCGGAAGCAGCAGGCGGAGGCGTCGCGCATCGACATGCTGGAGCGCGGCAGCGCGGCCACGGATCAGATGGAGGCAATCGCGGACCATTTGGCGGGCATACCAGGGCGCAAGAATCTGATCTGGCTCTCTAACCGGTTTGCGATGACCGGCCGGGCTCTGGAGAAATTCAGGCGCGCGAACGTTGCGATCTATCCGGTGGACATGGACGGCGTGTGCCGCCTCTGCTCGCCGAGGCCGATTGAGATGATGAACGCGATGGCCGCGGCCACCGGCGGTCTAGCCTTCTATCATCGCAATGACATCGACGTGGCGATTCGTGAGGCGGTGGACGATGGACGCGTCAGCTACACCTTGGGGTTCTATCAATCGGCCGAAAGCTCCGCGCCCAGGGTTCATCAGCTCGCCGTTAAGGTGAACCGCCCGGACGTCACCCTGCGCTATCGGACCACATATCAAACCAACTCGCCCAAACCTCCGCAGGTTTCCGCAACGGAGCTGATCGCGGCTCTGTATCGGCCGGTGAATGAGACTGCAATTCCTTTTCGAGCCACGGTGACCCGGACCCAGAACGCGTTGAAGCTCGAAACCAGATTGGATGTCGCGAGCCTGGACCTGGCCGCTCAGCAAGGCCGTTGGACGGGAAAGATTGAGTGCATGATCCGCTTTCTGACCGCCGGCGGCAAACCTGTTGGCGGCGAGGATCCGCAGACCATGACCTTGAATCTTCGCCCTGCAACCTATGACGCCGCGCTGAAGGACGGTCTCCCATTGACGAGGGAATTGAAGATCCCGCCGGGAGCTGTCGAGTTGCGCCTGCTATTCGCGAATCGCGAGACGGGGAAAATCGGGACTCTGACGATCCCCCTGTCGGCCATCCAATGACTGTCCCATAATCGCTGCGTAGGACGCGCCCCTACTTCGGAGGCGGAGCCGGCGTCAGCCCGTAACGCCGCATGATCTCGCCCATCTTCGCGCGGTCCGGAGGCCCGCCCGCCGCCGCCTTCATCACTTCCGCAACCTCGCGGAAATAGGCCGGCCCAATCGCCGCCGGCGTGACCACGCATAGTCCCTTCACGCCAGTCTCGCTGAGGTTGTCGAAGCGGTGCACCGCACCTCGCGGAATGCACAGAGCCTGCCCTGGCCCCACTTCCATCACCTTGCCGTCGACCGTCCAGGTCAGCACGCCCTCGACGCCATAGAAGGTCTCCTCGTAATGATCGTGGCTGTGCGCCGGAGCAGGCAGGCGCTGCAACCCTGCGACGCGCAGCTCAAAAACGGCAACGCTCGCGTTCGACTCTTCGCCCGTGACCAGAAACTTCACCGAGAGCCCGCCCATGGCGATGGTTTCTTCGGATGGGTTCACTCCTGTCTCAACTGCCGGTTGTGCCAAGTGGCCTCCTTTTGGTAAACTCCGTTTACCGTGATCAATAGTAAACGGAATGTACTCGCCGTGTCAATACTCAACACAGAGGACATGCTGATCGGAGCCCTGCTGCGGGTTCCCGCTCAAGCCATCCATCGCCGCATCATTCAACGCCTCAACGCTGCTGGCTTCCACGAGTTGCGGCTCCCTCATGTCGCCGTATTCCAGTTTCCGGGTGCCGACGGCGTGAGTCCCGGAGTTTTGGCCGAGCGCGCCGGCATCAGTAAACAGGCCATGAATCAACTGCTGGGCAGCCTGGAGGATTACGGCTACCTGGTTCGCGCCGCCGCCCCGCAGCAGGGCCGCACCCGAGTGGTCCATTTCACCAAGCGAGGGCGTGCCGCCTTCGCGAAAATCGTCGGCATTCTTCGCGACATTGAGGAGGAGTGGCGAACCGAACTCGGCCCCAAGCAATTCACGCAACTGAAGGCCTTGTTGTGCCGCGTCTGGGACAGCCCGCTCATCCGCTGAGATTCCCCGAGTGACCCCCGCAGTGATAAAAGTCACAGCGTTCGCTTACCATCCAGCCCTACAATCAGGTCAGATGGCAGGAAAACTCACGGCAACGTCAACCGGCCCCGCGGCTCCAACAAGTGCCGGCGCCCCAAGAAGCGCCGCGGCCCCAAGAAACGCCGCGGCCAAATCGCCGACCGCCTTCCTCCCGCGCGAGCATGGCGCCACCGCGATGCTGCTCACGCCGTTTTTCGCCGCCGCGATCCTCCTCAAGCGTTTGTATTGGCCGGAGCTGGTCGCGCTGGTGGCCGTCGCCTGTGCCTTCGCCATCAAGGATCCGCTGGTGATGCTCGCTCGCCAGCGCTTAGTGTGGAAACAGCCTCATCCCGAAACCCGCGCAGCCACGCGATCGGTCATCGTGGAAACGCTGCTGCTGGCGATCAGCGGAATCGTTCTGCTGCTGGTCCGGGACTGGCGGCCCTTCGTTCCCTTATTCGCCGGCGCCGGAGCCTTCACCGTTCTCGCCGTCACGCTCACCGTCCGCAACCGCCAGCGTTCGGAATGGTTTCAGGTGGCAAGCGCCGTGGCGTTATCGGCGACCTCGCTTGCGGCCTGCCTGTCGGCGCAAGGCGCGATCCCCGATTGGGGCTGGCAGCTTTGGATGCTGTGCGCGCTGCAGGCTGCCTCGGGAATCTTCGTGGTCCATGCCCGGCTCGACGCGCGCATCGCCGCGCGAAAAAACCAGCCGCCGCCTCTGGAGAATCGCCGCGCGGCGTTTCTATGCCAGATGGTCCTGCTCTCGGCCGCGAGCTGGTTTGTCTCGCAGGACAAACCCTGGATCGCCGCCGCGCTGGCCGTGGCCGCCGCCGGCTATCTTTTCGAGCTGTTCCGGCAGAAGCGCCCGTCAGCGCTCCAAATGCCGCTGAAGCACGTCGGACTGCAGGCCCTGGCCTTGTCGATCGCCTACGCCCTGATGATCGTCGCCGGTCTGTGGCGAGCCTGACCGCTCCTTTTCCCGCCTGCGAGAATCAAAAGGATGCCGGCCGCTTCGCCTAAGCAAATCCTGAAAGCCACCCCGCTCTTCGCCGCACTCGACGACATCGAACTCACCACCCTGGCCGAGCGATGCGGCATGCGCTCTTATTCGAGCGGCGAGCTTCTCTTTTCCGAAGGCGAGCCCTGCAAGGGCCTCTACATCGTGGTCAGCGGCCGTGTTCGCATTTTCAAGATGTCCCCGGCCGGCCGCGAGCAGATGCTTGCCATCGAAGGCCCCGGAGCCTCCGTAGCTGAGTTGCCCGTGTTCGACGGCGGCAGCTACCCCGCCTCGGCCTCCGCCGCTGGAGACACCCAAGTGCTCTTTGTCGCCCGCGCCGATCTGCGAGCCCTTTGCCTCGAAAAACCCGAAGTCGCGCTCAAGCTGCTCCAGGTCGTGGGCGCCCGGCTTCGCCGCCTGGTCGGCATCATTGAGGAGCTCTCCTTCAGCACCGTCCGTCATCGCCTGATCTCCTGGCTTCTACGCCAGGCGAAAGCGGAAGGCCGGCCCACCAGCCGCGGCACCGCGCTGTCGCTGACCCTCAGCCATCAGGAGCTCGCCGCGCAGATCGGCACCGTCCGCGAGCTGGTCTCGCGCAACCTCACCCGCCTTCAGGCCCAGGACTTCATCGAAGTCAGCGGACGCGAAATCACCATCCTCGACCAGGAAGGCCTGGAAGCCGATCTTGCCTCCATGGCTTAACGGCCTGTGGCAGAAGCCGAAAACACCGCTTGCTGCGCGCGCGGCTCAGTCGATGCAATGCGTTACAGAGCCGCGACGGGGTGCCCTCTGGGCCGGGAGCGGTTTTGCCACGGGTTGTTAAGTCCGTGAAATCCCCCGGCGTGACTTTAGTCACTGCGCATCGCTCCTATCCGCCTTACGATCGTAAACGAGAGGCGGAAAATGCAAACCTTGACAGAGAAAACGGTCCGCGACATCGCGGCGGAAAATCCAGCCAGCGTGGCGGTCTTCGAATCGCTGGGCATCGATTATTGTTGCGGCGGAGGGAAGCCTCTGACCGAGGCCTGCGCCCATGCACGGGTCGATGTCGCCCGCGTCCTGGCGTTGATGGAAGAAGCCGCGCGGCTATCACAACCAGGCGAGCAAAAATCCGATTGGGCCCGCCAGCCCTTGTGCGGCCTGATCGCGCACATCGTCGATAAGCACCACGCTTTTGTGCGCCAAGCCACAGTGCGGATTTCGACGCTGCTGCGCAAGGTCGCCTCACACCACGGCCCGGACCATCCTGAGCTGCACGAAATCGGCCGGCTCTTCGAAGCCATGGGCCAGGAGCTTTCCACCCACATGCTGAAGGAGGAGCACATCCTGTTCCCTTACATCGAGCGTCTGGAGCAGGGAGGCCCGCGGCCGCAATCCTGCTTCGGTACCGTCCGGCACCCAATTGCAAACATGATAGCCGAGCATGACGATGCCGGCGCTCTGCTCCAGCGCATTCGCGAGTTGGCCCGCGGCTACGCGCTTCCCGCCGGCGCCTGCGCCAGCTACCAGGCTCTCTATCGCGAATTGCAGGACTTCGAGCGCGATCTCCATCAGCACGTCCATCTGGAAAATAACATCCTGTTTCCTCGCGCCGTCGCGCTGGAGGACTCGCATTAGTCACGGCCCGCTACGGTCCGAATCCCCGGTTCATGTCCCACGCCGGATAATGCGGTAGCGCGTTCGCCGGGTCGCGAGCGAACAGCGCCGTCTGCTCCACAAGATCGCGCATACGCTGCCGCGCAGCCACGCCGACAACGCGGCGGCCGAGAGCTGGGGCCACATCGCCGGCCCGGACCGTCCCTGGAGGCGGGATCAGAGTTTCCGCAAGCAGAAGCACGTCGCCGCGCCGCAGCAGGAACAGCTCGCCCAGGCTCTCGCGCACGCGGCGAATCTCTTCCTTGCCGAACCGCTCCTCCCAACGCTTCTCGATTTCACGAACCAGGTCGTGATATCTTCGCTGCACGCTCAGCCCCAAAGGCGTCAGCCAAACCGCCTTTCCGCGCTTCCTTGCCGGATCTTGCTCGCCCAGTACATATGGTCTCGCCTGCCATCCGATGTCGCTGGTCTCGGGAGACGCTCCGGTCAACCGCGGAAGTTCGCTGAGCGGCACCGGCGTCTCGCCCAGCACCCGCAGCGTCGTCGCGCACAATTGCAGCGGCGCCGCGGACTCGCGATCGAATTCGCTGGTGAACTGCAGCAGTAGTTGCGAAAGCAATTCCGGCAGAGAGTCCCCAGCCAAGTCCACCTTCATCTGCCGCACCACGCTCTCCAACGACAGCCGCAGCCGATCCAGCGGCTCGCCGAATCGCGTCTTCCATCGCTGCTCCATCTCGCCGATCAGCGGAGGCCAAATCTCGCAGGCTCGCCTGCCTTTCTCCGTCAGTCTCACCAAATGCTCAGAGCGGATTCCGCGGCCGCTTCCCCATCCGTCGCTCAGCACGCCGCGGCCGTCCAGCGTGATGAATCCCCACCGCTCCAGGCACCCGAGTTGAAACTTCGCTTGATTCGCCGGAGCCTTCGCCCGCGCCGTCAGATCGCGAACGCTCACGTCACCGTCTGCGAGGAATCGCATCCGGCTCAGCCACACCACCAGCGACAACCGCGCCCCAGGATAACCCGCCGCCCCCATCCGCAACTCAAACTGGTTGTCGAGCTCAACCGTGTACGCCACCAGGACTTGCGACAGCAACGCGGAGAGCGGACGCTCCTGGGCGCCTTTTTTGGGATCGGCCGCCATCGGTCGCCAATTTAACACATTAGCTTGCGCCCGAGACACCGGCGTTGGGATACTCGGCTTGTCAATGTTCACCGCCATCCTCGACGACCTGCGCTTCGCCCTCCGCAGCCTGCGCCGCCAGCCCGCCTTCGCCACTGCGGCCATTGCCATGCTCGCGCTCGCCATCGGGTTGAATGTCTGCGTATTCACCGTCGTGAATGCGATGCTGTTCCGCGGCTTCCCGCTGGTGCGGAGAAATAACCGCCTGGTTTACATTCAGGAACGTAAACCCTCCGGCACGTGCTGCATTGCTTACACCGATTTTGCGGATTGGCGTTCCCAGTCGCACTCCTTCGAAGATCTCGCCTTCATCGGCGGACGCCGCATCAGTTTCGGCGACGGACAGACCCGGCCCACTGACATGTCCGCCGCCACCCTCACCGCCAACGCGTTCCGGCTGCTGGGAGTCGCGCCGGTCCTGGGCCGCGATTTCCATCCCTCCGATGAAGGCCCCGGCGCCCCGCCCGTCGTCATTCTCAACTACCGCTTCTGGGTGAACCGCTTCAGTAAGCGTGCCGATATCATCGGCCACGTCGTCCGTATCGACGATGCGCCGGCCATCGTCATCGGCATCATGCCCGATGGCTTCGACTTTCCGGACCAGCGCGACCTATGGCTCCCGCTGCTCCACACGCCTGAGATGGAACGCCGCGGATTTTCGCCGGGCGGCTATATGGCCTTCGGGCGTCTGCGCGACGGGGTCACACTTCCGCAAGCCCGCGCCGAGCTCCAGGTCATCAACCGCCGTCTCGCTCTCGACTGGCCGGCCACCAATCGCGACGTCGTTCCCTCCGTCGGTACATACTCACAGGTCTTCGTAGGCCCCGATGCGCCCGTCATCTATGGCTCGCTCTGGGCCGCGGCCTTGTTCTGCTGATCGCGTGCGCGAATCTCGCCAATCTCAGCCTCGCCCGAACCATGCGGCGCTCGCGCGAATTCTCCACGCGAATGGCTCTCGGAGCCGGTCAGGCGCGCATCGTGCGGCAGATTCTTTTGGAAGGCCTTCCTCTCGCCGGAGTTGCAGGAGCTCTCGCCTGGTGGATCGCGCAGGCGGCCGTCCGCGTCTGGGCCGTCGAAACCGCATCCATTTACCAAGTGTTCGATTACCGCACCGGTCCCGGCACGCTCCTCTATCTGGTCGCGATTTCCGCCGCCTCCGCGCTGCTGTTCTCTCTCGCGCCTATCGCGCGAGTCCCGCACTTCGCCGTCAACGGAGCTCTCAAAACCGACGCCCACGGTCTCACCCAAGGCCGCGGCGGCAAGCGTCTAGCCGCGGTGCTGGTTGCCGTCCAGATGGCGCTGGCCATCATGCTGCTCTCCGGAGCCGGCGTCCTCGCGCGCAGCCTCTGGAACGTCGTCAGCGCCCCCACCGGCGTCCGCGATCCGGAAAACATTCTGGTTGGATCGGTGAACTTGCCTGGCGACAAGTACACCAGCCCCGCCGCCAGGCTCGCCTATTTCCATCGCCTTGAAGCGCAGTTGCGCGGCATCCCCGGCACGCTCGCGGAGTCCGTCTCCAGTACGCTTCCCGTCAACTCCGGCAATCTGCGGACGTTTGAAATCGAGGGCAAGCCCCCCGCGCCCGGCCTCGCCGACTCCGCGCAATTTCTCCTCGCCGGAGCCGATTACTTCCACCTCGTTGGCGCGCCTGCCCTCGCCGGCCGCAGCTTCAACGCCTCCGATCAATCCCTCGCGCCGCCGGTCGCCATCGTGAATGAGAGTTTCGCGGCGCGCTTCCTGCCCGGCGAACGGCCGCTGGGCGCACGCCTGCGCGTGCTCGATCGAAACCAGCCTGGCGAGTGGCGCACCGTAGTCGGAGTCGTGCCCAACATCATGCAGGGCGACGCCACGCGCCAAACCTTCCGCCCCGTGATCTACCTGCCTTTGCTGCAGGAGCCGCCAGCCTTCGCGTTCTTCCTGCTGCGTTCGAGCCTGCCTCTGGAGCAGGTCGCGCGCACGGTTCGCACCCAGGTGCAGGGCCTCGATCCCGACATCGCCCTGGACGATTTCGGCTCCATGAAGGCCAGCTTCGCCTTCCACCGCGACCGCATGGATCTCGAGGCACGCCGAGATGGGCAAGCACGCCGCCGTCGCGCCCATCTTCGCTGCCATCGCCCTTCTGCTGGCGGCCATCGGGCTCTATGCCGTGCTCGCGCATTCGGTGAGCCGCCGCACCAAAGAGATCGGCGTGCGCATGGCCATCGGCGCTGGCTCCGGCGACATCCGGCGTCTGATTTTCCGCGAAGGAATGCTGCCGGTCGCCTTCGGATTGCCGGCCGGCTTGGCCGCCTCGCTGGCTATTAATCGCGTGCTGCAGTCGCAGTTGGTCGGAGTCTTGCCCTACGATCTCGTATCAATGACCGCCGCGCCCGCCGTGCTCGTGCTGGTCGCTCTGCTGGCCTGCCACCTGCCTTCGCGCCGCGCCATGCGCGTCGATCCCGCGCTCGCCTTGCGCTACGACGGCTAAAGTGAGCTACTTCGCCTCCGGCGCCGCCCGCGTGAACAGCTCCCAGGTAAAGCCGTTCACGTCGCGCACAAAAACATTTCCCGCTCCGCCCGTGCGCTTCACCGCAGCGCCTCCGGTCGACACCACGGACCCTCCTGCCGCCTTCCACTGCTCTACCGCCGCGTCCAGGTCGCGTACTTCCAGCGTGAACGCCGGAAATCCTGGGTCGGCCGCGCCCATCACTCGCTTGGTTCTCGGCGAGCCCTTGTATTCGATCCACGCGAAGTCTGTGGTCTGTCCGGGAAGCCCTCCATGCGTGATCCGCCATTGCGTGTTCTGCAATCCGATCAGTTTCAGGACGGTATCGTTCGTCCCCCACTGCCCGCTCGGCCGAGCATTGAACCCGAGCGCTTGCTTATAGAACTGCACCGACTTCTCGGTATCCTCCACGGAAATCTGAATGCTCGCGCCCAGAATTTCGCCCTCCGCCGGAGCGTTCGCCGGAATCGGATCGGGCTGCTGCAGTTCCACAAAGAACCCATCCGGATCGCGCAAAACAATCTCACGCATCTTCGAGCTCGCATTCCCCGTCGGATTGACAGGAGCCCCTCCCGTTGTCACCACCATCGCGCCCGCCGCCTTCACTCTCGCCATGATCTTGTCCATGTCGCGCACCATCAGCGCCAGCGTGGCCGAGCCCGGATCTTGAATCTCGAACCTTCCCGCCTTGCGCTGTGTGCCGGTAAATTCCGTCAGCTCCCACCCGAAGCTCGCTCCCGGAATGCGGAACGACGCCGCCCGGAAACTGGCTCCTTGCGTGGCCGTGAATCGCGACAGATCCGCGTCGAGCGGCGCCGGCTTCTGGCTCAAAGGGTCGCGGCCGCTCACCGGCAGCCCGATGACATCGCGGTAAAACGGGACGGTCTTGTCGAGGCCCTCCACCGCATGGGCCAGGTTCCCGAGCCCGATCACCGGAGTCGCGCCTGCCCCAGACGGCTGCCCCCACATCGCCGCCGGCAACGCGGCAAGAAGAAATACGTTTCGATACATGCCCGCCTAGTCTATCAATGTGTCTATCAATCTGTGTCCCGCCCATCGCAATCCGGCTGCAAGCCTTGCCTGGCGCGGCGGGAACGCTGCCGTCGTGCGTTCCGGGATTTCGTCAAACGTCCTCCCATTCATCACCCGGCCGGCCTTCGACTTGTGCACGCCACCCCATTGTTTGAAGAAGAACGCGACGCCGTACCTCCGGCACAACGCCAGGATGTTTTCCACCCACGCCTGTTGCATCGGCCTTGCGCCGTGGCCGCTCTCGCCGCCGACAATCGCCCAGTGGATGCCGGACAGGTCCACATCGCCCAGGTCTTCCAGCAGCGGCTCGATCGACAAGAACCGCACCGCCGCCGGCGCGGCACGCAAACGCTCCACCCGCGGCAACCCATGTTTCTTATCCTCCACGCTGACTCCCCACCAGATGTGCCGCTGCTCCGAGGCGAATCGCAGGCGCGTCCCCAATAGCTCACAGAGCCGGTCCGCGCGTTTCGTCAACACTTGGTAGGTATGCCAGTTCGCCTCCACCATGACTTGCACCACGTCTTCGATGTAGCCGTCCGGCACTTCGCTCTGAAACAGGTCGCTCATACTGTTGACGAAGACGCTGCGAGGCGCCGGCCAGTGGAACGGCTCGGCCAGCTTTTCGGGAACCAGCCGCAAATCGAAGCCCTGCTGGTAAGGATGTCCCGGAACGCCGCGGAATCGCTCCGCAAACGTTTCGGCGTAGCAATGTTTGCATCCCGGACTGATCTTGATGCAGCCGCGCAGCGGGTTCCAGGTCGTGTCCGTCCATTCGATCTTGGAGTGCTCGCTCATTTGAGTCGCCCTTTTGATACTGTAGCGAGTAACCGTGCCCAAGCGAATCCAGATGCATCGCACCAAAGGCTGGCGCAAGCCGGAGAACGCCATCTACGTCGGCCGCCCGACCCGCTGGGGCAATCCCTACCGTGTCGAGGAACTCGGCCGGCACGAGGCCATGCTCCGCTACCGCAAGCTCTTCGAAGCCAAGGCCAAGCGAAAACGCCCCGAGTTCCCCGTCCCCGACCTGTCAGAACTGCGGACGGAGTTGCGCGGCCACGATCTGGCCTGCTGGTGCCACCTCGACGAAGAGTGCCACGCCGACATCCTGCTGGAACTGGCGAACGCATAAGCCCCGCAACCTGTCATCTTTCCGTCGTTCAATCTTTCCCACTGCGGCCGCTGGCCGTTTGCCCCACGGCAATGCCGTAGTCGTCGAGGATGCTTCCCACCGCACGCTGCAGCGCCGTGCGAGCCTTCTGATAGCTGGCCAACGCAGACACCTCAGCCGACTCGGAGGCCGCCAGATCACGCTGGTACTGCACCACGTAGAATCCTGCTGACGCGCCCACGGCGTATTTTTCGCCTTCGGCGGCAAGGGTTTGCTCCTGCAGGACGCGTTCGCTATGCGCGGCTTCGAAGCTTCGATGCGCCTGGTCAACCGCGATAAGTGCGTTCCTGACTTCCACCCGCACCTGCTTTTCCAGTTGTTGCAGCCGGATCTGCTGATCGCGCAGCGAGAGTTGGTCGCGAATCGCATCGGATCGCGCAGTCCTGTTTCGCAGAGGAATCGTGAGTTGAACGCCTACTCCATAATCCGGAAAGTTGCGCTTGAATACCTGCCCCAGCGCGCTTCCATAGCCCCCCGTCATGAAGGGTCCCGAACCAACCCCAGATCGAGATTATTCTCCGGAGCCAGTTCGATCGCATCCTGAAGCGACAGCCGGATCTTCCCTCCCTGCAGCAGCGAACCGAAGCGGGACGTATTCTCCAAACGGATCGCTCCTCCGGACGGCAGCATCGTGCCGGCGGACTGCGCCGCGCATACGATCGGCACGCATAGGATTGGGAAGCCCAGAAACGCGAGCCGTTTCATTTTCCACCTCCCTCAATTCTGCGAATTCCCTCCCCCTCTTCCAGAGCGTCGGGAGCATTCGAAACCAGGCTCTCGCCGCCCTGCAAACCGGACAAGATCTCGACTTCGGCCCCGAGATCCCTGCCCACCTGCACGTCCCGGAAATGAACCCGGTTCGCTCCGTCCACCACCCGCGACCCTGGTTCCCTTGGCGTTGATGATGAGCGCATCTGCCGGAATCACTGCAATCGGCTCCCGCCGCGGAATGTCGAACTTCACCTGCGCATACATCCCCGGCAACAACTCGCTATCTTTGTTGTCGATTTGAACTTCAGTCACCAGCGTTCGCGAGGCGCTCTGCAAAGCCTTCGCGGTGCGCGCCACCGTTCCCTCATACTTCTTCCCCGGCCGCTCCGGGATCAATACCTCGGCTTTTTGGCCGGCGTTCAGATCCGCTGCATAAGACTGCGGCACGTTGACCTGGATTCTCAATGTGCTCGGCTGGACCACCGTAAACAGGCCAGCGTGGCGCAGCCCTTCCGGCTGCACCCGCGGCAACGTTGGCCTTTGCGAACCCGGCCCTGCACTTTTTATACACCCCAGCGCTCTTCTCGCGATGTGCAAGCCCGTTGCATTAGGATGAACCGGTGCAGCGCCGTCGAGCCGGGGTTCCTTTCTCTTGGCGCGACAAGACCGTCTGGCCCCGGTTCGGTCACGTTAATCCAGCGATCGCAGTACTTAGCTGTGGCTGAGGAAGCGGTTGAGGTCCTCGCCGCTGGATTGGGGGATAAAGGGGAGCGCGATTTGCTTGACGCCTCCGGGAAAGTACCGGTCGATATTCTTCCAATAGTCCACACTGCGAGCGTTGCCTTGATAGAGAGCTGTAGCCGAGTACATACGCTGGCGTGTGCCGACGCCTTCGATGGCCGGGAGTTCGTCGTTCTTTCCGAGACGAAGCAAGTCGATGCGATCCATCCGGCTCCAGTCCAGAGAGACGGCGAGGTGCTCGCGAAGCCACTGGAGTCGCTCGGCAGAGGTGTTGCCTGCGTGAACTTTGGCGAGATTCACGACGTTCTTGTCGCACCACCAGATGCTCTTGCGGTAATCCGGTGCGGTAGAGTCCCAAAAGCGGCAGAGCACGATGGGCAGTTTGAGGAGCTTGGCGCAAGCGGAAGTTTCTTCAATGCCTCCGCTCTTGCTGACAGCGGCTACCGCCAAGCCGGCGTTGATCTTCGCGGCCGCGTCGAAGTCGGCGCGCAGGGCTGGCGGAATGACACCGCCCGGCGGGCCTCCAGCCGGCAAACCGGCCAACGTTAGGAACCGGCGGTAGAAGGTATCGGTGAAGAGATTCGGATAGATTCTGGCACTGAGAAGGCGCGTCAAATCCGCCTCGACGTGAGACCACATAGGGCGATGATAGCATCGCCTTCGTTCAGAGCCTTCGCGGCAATTTCAAGGAAGCGTGGAGGATGCCGAAGCCCGGGCAGCGAGACTTGGCGTTAACCAGATGGCCATGGCCGAGTTGCTCTGGGATGTTTGGCTCCCCAGAAATGCAGAAAAGCCCGCCTCCGGAGACGTTTTTACCGCTTATATGGAGCGGTCCGAAGCGGTAACAACCGCCTCTCCCGCGCAACCTCGGGCCCGTGCGTACCATCCGTAAGAGCCGGTTTGCGGATAGAGAAAGCGCAAGCCGGAACGCCGCGGTGTCCCGAATTTGGGCGGCGGTTCAGCGTCTCTCCCCGGACGGTGCGGAACAGGCGCGCACTGTCGCGCCCGCGCGAACCCGGTCGAAGAAGTCCGCAACCAAGGCTCCTCGGCACGCTCAGAAGCGAAAGGGCGCGAATAAAGCCAGAACCAACAAGAAGGGCGAAGTGATTGCGATGATGAGGCGCGCTAAGGGTGCCAGATCGATTCTTCTAAGAACGCCGGCGGGGAGCGGACGTACCGCATCACGAAATAGACCAACTTTCGGGGCTTCGATTTCCAATAGCCGAGCCACGGTTCGAGACCGAACGGATGCCTTGAGCGCGTAACGCCAAAGTGGCGATTGCGGAGGCGAAAATCGTCGACGGGATTTCTGTTACGGCACGCCGAATGCTCATCAGTTATGTGGGGCACGCCATGCAGCCTTTCCATACCATTCTCTTCCCAATCGATTTCTCTAGGGCCACGATGGCCATGATCCCCTATGTGAGCGAAATGGCTCAACGGTTCAAAGCGGGTGTTACAGTGCTGAACGTTTTTGAGCTTGTGCGGGATTACAATCTTTCGGCTCCCTTAGTAACTTCGTGCGAATCTGAACGCGCCGCAATCCCCTATGCACCCGCCTTCCAAGAGCTTCGGAACCAGCGGCAACGGCGTCTCGAAGAATTTGCGTGCACTCATTTCGCCAGCGTTCATCACACCGCACGGATAGAAGATGGCGACCCGGCGACCGTCATTGAATGGGTTGCGCAACGCACCAATGCCGACCTGATCATCATGCCCACCAGGGGGCTCGGCAAATTCCGCCGCTCCGTCCTAGGCTCCGTCACAGCCAAGGTGCTGCACGATGTGATATGCCCCGTGTTGACCAGCGCTCATCAGCCTGAGCCAGGGATAGCCCCGGCCAATGGCTATCGCTCTATCCTGTGCGCCGTGGAACTGAACCAGGAGGCGGATGCCGTGTTAAGAACAGCCGGTTTTCTCGCCCGAGTCTACGGAGCAAGTCTGTGCCTGGTGCACATGGAAACGGCATCCTCCCGTCAGCAAAATCGACAAAATGCAGGGGATTCGATCAGTCAAGCGCTAGACCGGTCGCTGAACGCCGAGGCCGGCGAGGGCCGGTTGGAGCCGAGGGTTCGCGTTCTCGCTGCGGACCTGCCGGAAGGTATTCGGAGCACCGCGATGGAAGAGAGGGCGGATTTGGTGATTGTGGGCCGCGGCCATCAGAAGGGAAACCTCTCGCGTATGTGGTCACATTTATATTCCATCATCCGCGAGTCACCCTGCCCGGTTCTGAGCGTGTGAATCTCCTTCAGTTTCTTGAAGGGCCGTGAATCGAAGCTCGGTTCGCAAGTCCTCCGGCACCGGCTCTCCCCGTAGAGTGAGTTTTTGCGTGTAGATCGTGTCGTGCATGATGCTCCTGCGGATGCCATAGCTGATCCCGACGGCCAGGATCATCGGAACAATGATCGTGTAGTTCAGCGTCATTTCGAAGATCATGACGATGGCCGCCAAGGCGGCGCCCGTCGCCCCGCCGACCACGCCGGCCATCCCCGCTACCGCGAGCGCAGGCAGACTGACATTCAATGCGGGAACCCAGTGGTTCAGCACGATGCCATAAGCCGCTCCCACGGTCGCCCCCAGGAACAAGCAAGGTGAAAATACGCCGCCGGAGGCGCCCGAGCCAAGCGTAAGTGACGTCGCTGTCAGCTTCAAAGCGAACAGGAGAACCAGAAGATACAACGGGAACTGCATTCCGCTGAGCACGTCCTGGATCGTGGCATAGCCCACACCTTGCACGTAATAGTGGCCGTAGCGGGCCATCAAGCCGTACATCAATAGGCCCACGATCAACATGCCGCTGGTGTGTTGTGCGTAATATCCGCCTTTGACGTGTTTCTCGAAGAAGTGCTCGAATCCGTAGATCGCTCGAATAAAGAGGGCGGAAACAAGACCCGTGATAACACCGAGGCCCGCATAGGCCAACAGCATCAGAGGACCAGTAAGCCGAGAGGCCGTTTGAAACGCTGGGATCGAGAAGGCTGGATGCGCGCCGAAGAAAAATTGCCCGACGCTGGTCGCCGTCACGGTCGCCGTGATGACTGGAACCAAGGTCCGGGCGCTGAGCTCGTCCATGACGATCTCCATGGCGAAGAGGATTCCACCCACCGGGGTATTGAATGTAGCCGCAATGCCGCCGCCCGCGCCTGCCGCAATGAGCGTAACCTTTTGCCAGGCAGGCAGCCGCAGCAGTTGTCCGACGGTTGAACCAAACGAAGAGCCGATCTGAATGATGGGGCCTTCGCGTCCAATCGATCCGCCGCTGCCGATGGACAGCGCGGACGCCAGCGCCTTCACGATGGATACCACGGGGCGAATGACTCCCCCGCGATTGAAGACCGCGTCCATGACCTCCGGCACGCCGTGACCTTTTGCCTCCGGGGCGAAGTTCTTCACCAGGAAGGCCACGCCCAGGGCGCCGAGAACGGGGACCAGGATCACGAAGGGTCCCCACGGACTGGGCGGCGTATGCGCATTTGCATCGTAAGCGGTGGAGAGCCTGCCAAGAAACAGGAGATTGTGGAAAAACCCAATGAGCGCCCGAAAGGCGACGGCTCCAAGGCCGGCGATAATCCCGACCGGGATCGAGAGCGCCCAGAGAGCCGGACTGATACCCATATGGCGCGGGGTACCTTCAGACGGCGGCAAAGTTGTTCCGTCTGGATGCTGATCCCGCACCGGAGAGGTTGCTCCTGGACTCGAAGCTGATTCGCGCCGAAAGAGATCCCCGCGATTACGCCGCCAATGCATCTTTGCAGACACTCGCGTTCCTGATGGTATTTCGCGGCGCACGCGAACTTCCACGCGCAGACCTTGCTCGACCAAGCCTTTGACATTCTCTTGCACAGAGATGCCAAACCAGTCAAGCTCCAGCGATTTGGGTGAAATGGCTCAGCCTGCGCTGAGATGTTCGGCGTAGGTCTGCGCCGTCCTGCCGGCGCGAAACCGCCCTCCGGGAGACGCGTGCATCTGTCCGAAGACCATCAGGGCGTGCGACTGTCACGCCGGTATCTTGCACCTCGCGCCAGAGCTCATGGCCGTCGCGGATGCGCTCGCCCACGTGCAGTGACGCTCCCGTGTCGCACATAGGCCTACCCTGACGGAGACGCGCGGCGCGATGCGGAGTGATCGCCCCGAAGTGAGCCTCATCGAGGTGCTGATGCACCGCAAGGTGTAAGTCTCATGATCCAGACGCGTGATGAGCGCCCGATGCAAGGGCGGCAGCACGGAGCAGGCAACATCGACTACCGGACCGTGGATCTGGGCTATTGTACCGGTCTGAACAAGCTGGTTATCGACGGATGTGGAAAGCCGTACTGCGCATAAAGGCGCATGCTACGCTATTCGCCTCCAAATCCTCCGCAGCACTGGTGGTTCCAACCGGCTCTCTCGGGGCTGGTTCCACATCTGCGAGTGACATCGCGCACTCTTGAGCTATTTCGCGCTGTACTCGCGGGCGGAAATTTCCGGGGGTAGCATAAGTCGCGAGAAACAGGTGCACTGAATATGGGCGGTTCAATCGCCCCTCCGGTTCCAGAGATGCAGGTTGGGAATCGGGAGATATTCCATGAAGAACGTATTACGATTTCTGTTTGTGGCCGGTCTCGTAGCGGCGGCCGTCGGGATCGAGGTGGCGGGAAAGGATGTCCCCTTTGTTGCCAAGAGCGAGACCATCCAGGGTGCGGTATCGACGGTGGATCCGGAGCACAATCTGGTTATCCTCAAAAGCGCGGACGGTATCTTCTATGACTTCCAAGTCCAGCACACAACCACCATTGAAGTTGAACACCAGAAGGTCAAACTAGGAGCCTGTCCGAGAAACCCGCAAGATCGAGGGAACAGTGCGAACAAAACTGGGACATAATGTTTTATGCCAAAGGGCTACCGGTCCTATCTTCCTGAGCAGGAGCTGCTGTTGCCGCCGAGTCTGCGCCAATGGTTGGATGAAGACCACCTGGCGTACTTCGTCAGCGACGTGGTGGACCAGTTGGATCTGTCAGCGATCCACGCGGTGTACGAGAAAGAGAGGCGGGGGCAACCGCCGTACGATCCGCGGCTGATGACGAAGCTATTGGTGTACGGCTACTGCACGGGAGTGTTCAGTTCACGCCGGATTCAGAAACGGATGCAGGAAGACATCCCGTTTAAAGTGTTGGCGGCGGGCAACGAGCCGGACTTCCGGACCATCTCGGACTTTCGGAAAATCCACATCGAAACGCTGCAGAAGCTCTTCGAACAGGTCTTGGCGCTGGCGCTGGAAGTAGGCGCGGTGAAAGTGGGCCGGGTGTCGCTGGACGGGACGAAGTTGAAAGCCAACGCGGAGCAAACACAAGGCCATGAGCTACGGCCGGATGATCGAGAAGCAACAGCAGTTGAAGGACGAAGTGAAGCGGTTGCTGGAACAAGCCGAGGCCGCGGATGAGGCAGAAGATCGAGAGTATGGTGACAAGCGGGGCGACGAGTTGCCGGAGGAACTGCGGCGGCGCGAGACCCGGCTGGCCAGGATCAAGGAAGCCAAGAAGGTGCTGGAACAACGGGCGCGGGACAAGGCGCTCGCCGAAGGCAAGAGCGCCGAGGAGGCCAAGCTGGCGAAGCCGCAAGACAAGGATCAATACAATTTCACCGATCCGGAGTCGCGCATCATGCCGGGCGCGGATGGGATTGTGCAGGGCTATAACGCGCAAGCCGCTGTGGAGCCAACGTTGCTGTTGATCGTCGGCCAAACGGTGACAGAGGCGAGCAATGACAAAAGGCAGTTGAAGCCGATGGTGGAACTCATCGAACAGCAGTCAGGACAGCGGCCCAAAGCACTCCTTGCCGACAACGGATATTGTTCGGAGGAGAACCTGGAGTTCCTGGCCTCGAACCGCAAGCCGGAACATAAGATCGAAGGGTTCATCGCGACGGGGAAGGAAAGCCCGGCCAGCATCGGCTCCCGGCCAAGCGCGGTCCGTTGCCGAAGGGCGCGACGAGGGTGGAGCGGATCGAGCGGAAACTGCAGACCAAGGCGGGCAAAGCTGTCTACGCGGCGCGCAAGTGCGTGGTGGAGCCGGTATTCGGGCAGATCAAGCAGGCACGCGGATTTCGTCGATTTTTCTCTACGCGGAAAAGAGAAGGTGAAAGGCGAGTGGGCGCTGCTGTGCCTGACGCACAACATTTTGCGGCTCCACGCGGCGATGCAGTACTGAGGATCGCCATCGGGAAATGATTTTGGACCAAAATCGCGTATCGCAACCGTCCTGAACCAAGATCGGCGCGCCAACTCAAAGATGGCCGCTCCGCGAAACTTCCCTCCACCCCCAGCACCGACTTTCGGCAGCCGCCAACCGGCTTTACTCGGACGGG
>CAWISY010000227.1:0-9199 GCA_963838455.1 Bryobacterales bacterium | reverse complement strand
GGTGAATTCATCCCAGGATTCGTAAGTCGCAATCGCGCCCCAGAAGATGAACCCGCGAGGTGCCGTGTAGCGGCTTCTCGGCGCGATGGAGGCAAAGCACGCCGTCAGCGCCCCCACCAGCAGCAGAAACGCCAGCGCGCCGATGTATTGCGGGAAGCCCCACGAGCTCAGCGGAGTATCGTTGAAAAATTCCGAGCGCAGCGCTCCGATGACTCCCGTCGCCAAAACCGCCACAAATCCCGACTTCTGATCCGCAAATTTGATCTGCTCGCTCAAATTCCCGTGCACATGCCACAGAAACTCGTTGGGCAAAGGGTTGGGGCTGGCAATCTCTGATTCATCCGGACTGGCCGCGGGACCGCTCATGCCTGACTATTGTAAACAGATCCGTCCGGACCGGCAAACATACGCGGCCTAAAATGTGATCCGCCCGCTCAATTGAATCTGCCGCGGAGTCTCATTCAGCGGCGCGACAGCCGGGAATCCGCTCGGCGTGCCCGTGCGCCCGTACAGTTCCACTCCGAAGTCCGGGTCGTTCAACTGCCCGTCCGGATTGTTCAGGTTCGCGTGGTTCAGCACGTTGAAGAAATCCGCCCGGAACGTCAACCGCGCTCGCTCGCCCAGCCACGGCATCGGAAAGGATCGCGCCAGCGACAGGTCCACGCTGTAGAACCCCGGACCCGTGAACGCGTTGCGCCCGGTATTACCCAGCGTGCTGGCCGCCGCGTTGGCGAAATCGGCAGCGTTCAGCGCCAGTTCTCCGCCCGGCGCCGCCAGCGGCTGCGCCAGAAACGGCTGCGCTCCATTGATGATGTTGGCGCGGTTATTCAGCACCGTTCCGCCGCCCGGCGCCGCTGTCGACGAACCGAAAATCGTGTACGGCAGGCCGGAGCGGAACGCCGCCAGCGCCGCCGCGCTCCATCCCCTGGTCAGCGCGCCCGCCATCCCCCGCCGCGAAATTCCCTGCAGGTTCCAGTAACCCATCAACACCAGGTTCTGCCGTTGATCGAAATCCGCATTGCCGCGGTCCGGGTTGGGATTGAACTGTTCGGAAAAGGCCGCGCGGCTGGTCGGGCTGGCCGCCGCCGACTGAATGTTGGCGAAGGCCAGGTTGAAGAAATCGCCCAGCAGCGGATCGCTCTGGTTGTCGATGGCGTGGCTCCAGGTATACGTCGCTTGCAGCACGCCGCCGGCCGCGCGGTAGCTCAGCACCGAGGTCAAAGCGTTGTAATTCGAAAATCCCTGCCCGGAGCGATAGGCGATCTCCGGTAGATTCGGATTGTACTGCCCGCTGGAATTGGTGGTGGTGGTGAAGAACCGGTTGACGACATCGGTGGTGATCAGGCGCGAGCCGTAGCTTCCCAGCCCGTTCACATCCAGCGTCAAGCGGTTGGTGAACCGCTGCTCAATCCCCGCGAAGTAGCTCTTCACCAGCGCGTTCTTCAGGTTGGGATCGATCATGGTCAAATCCGGAAAATTGCTGGCGAAGGACTGCCCCTGGACCTCGTTCAACACCTGGCTGACCGGCCCCAGAAAATTGGTGGGCGCGAAAGGGAGACTGAGCAGCGGAACCACGATGTTGTTGTTCCGTACGTTCTCCCACAAATTATCGAAGGGCCGGTCATAATACGTCCCGAACCCTCCGCGCAGCAGCAGCTGTGCGTTCCCGAACACGTCGTACGCCGCGCCGAGCCTCACGCCCCAATCGCCCTCGTCGGTGCCGAACTCCCTTTGGTTCCCTACCCCCGGCGTCGCCAGAGCCGCCCCCGTCAATTGCTGCGCCAGCGTGCTCCCCGGTCCCAGCTCCACCAGGGTGTCTTTGGCCTGCCCTACATTCGCCGGCGCGCCGTACCAGTCATAGCGCAGCCCGTAATTGGCCGTAAATCGCGACGTAATTTTATAGGTGTCCTGAATAAATCCGTAATATTGCTGATACCGCCAGGAGCGATTATAGTCCGACGCCTGCATCGGCGCGAGCGTGGTCCGGTTCAGCGCCGGGCTGAAGTAATCCGGCATCCCCAGCGCGAAGTACAACACGTTGCTGAACAAATACTCCGAAGCGAGTCCTGCCGTCTGATACCCCTCCGAGCCGCGCAGCAGCACTCCCGCCCCCGCCTTCACCAGGTGCTTGCCGTGCGCCCAAATCAGGTTGTCCAGGAACTCCCCCGTCGGGTTCACGTTCCGGTACCCGTAAAACGCCGGACTCCCCGGCAAGGTCACGTTCAAGCCCGTATTTTGATCGGAAGCCACCAGCGTCGGGATGTTCGCGTACGGCCGGTTCCAGTGCAGATCGTCCACGCTCAAGCTACCACGCACCTCATTGGTCAAGTTGGGGCGGAATGCGTGAGTCCCGGTCACCCCCGCCGCGCCCGTATTCTCATGCAGCGCCGAAATAAACGGCGTGTACGGCGTCCAAATGAAATCCGGCTCCGTGAGGAAGGCGCCCATCAGCCGCGCCATCCATTTGTCTTTCCCGCCCGCGGGACTGTAATCGAAGCGCTGGATTCCCAGGTTCCGGTCGACCTCCACCGGAGGCCTCAACGTCAGCGTCCCTGTGATCCCATTACCCACCACCGCAGGCGGAGGAAACTCCTTCAGCAGTTGGTACGCCAGGCTGCCCGCCACGGCAAAGTTGTAAATGCCCGGCGTTGCCGGAAACTCGAACACGGTTGGATCCTGATAACTGCGGCTGCGAAAATACTCGTACGATGTCGAAAAATACAGCTTCTTTTTTACCACCGGCCCGGTCAGGACCAAACCCGGCTCGATCTGCGTGTACGGCGCCCGCGCAAATCCATTCAAATTCTCCTGAAAAGCGTTCGCGTCCAGCAGTTGATTCATCAAATAAAAGTACGCTACGCCGTGAAATTCGTCGTTGCCGGAACGCGTAATCGCGTTGGCCACGAAACCCGACGTCCTTCCATACTCCGCCGAGAAATTATTGATCGATACCCGGTACTCCTGCACCGCTTCCGGAGCCACCGTAGTCAACGGCCCCGTCGTCAGATAGTTGTTGTTCTCCAGGCCGTCCAGCAGATAATTCGACGAAGACGGCCGCTGCCCGTTGATCGACAATCCCAGCCCCCGCCCCGTCGCCGCATCCGAGGTCACCCCTTCCAGCGTCACCAGCATCGCGTACACGTCGCGGCCCTCCAGCGGCAGCGTGTCGATCTCGTTGCTATCGATCACCTCGGAAACCGTCGATTCCAAGGTTCCCTCATGCCCCTGCGCCGCTTCAAACGATCCCGATCGCGTCGGATCCACGTCCGGCCCGAAGAACGTCACGATGGTCTTTGATCCCGGCAAAAAAACGCTGTTGTACTGTCCCGATTCCCAGACGTCGTTCAGCGGCCGCAACCGAAAATCCAGCTCGATGCGCGAGGCCACGCGCAGTTCCAGCTCCTGCACCTCCTGCGCCTGGAAATCCTTGGCCGTGGCCCGCACCTGGTACGTCCCCGGCGACAGCAAAAGGATGTAGTAGTAGCCTTCGCCGTCGCTCACCGATGCGCCGGTGGACGCCGTCGTGCCGGTATAGGTGACCATCGCATCAGCCACGGGCCGCCCCGTAACCGAGTTCACCAGCCGTCCCGAAATCATCCCCTGGGTGGTCTGTCCGGTGAGCGTGGCCGCGCACACGCACAGCAGAACAGGGATGGAGTTCCTCAAACGTGACCGCCCCACCGTAGTAAGCTAGAGTACCATGAGCAAGCGGTGGCGACGGTGGGCCATTTGCGCCTCCATCGCGATCGGAAGCGCAGCCGGCGCGCGCCTCTTGAGCAACCTCCGCTTCTTCGAGCTCCTCAATCTAAAAGCTCTCGACCTCCACTTCGTCCTGCGCGGCCACATCGCTCCGGCTCCCAATATCGAGCTCGTTCTCGAGGATCAGAAAGCCCTCGACAATTTCCAGGAGCTCCGGCTTTTCTGGCACCGCTATTACGCCGCTGCGATTCGTGCCGCTGCCGCGGGCGGAGCCAAGGCCATTGGACTCGACCACGCCTTCGGCGTGCCGGTCCAACGATGGCAGCCCGGCTACGACCAGATCCTGGGCGAGGCCGTCATCGAGTCTCCCGTGCCCGTAGTCTGCGCGTTCGTCGACAGCTTTAACGGAAACCCCGCAGCGCTCTCGCTGCCTATCAACATCTTCAGCGCAGCCACGGGCTTGGCCGGATTCCCGAATCTCACTTCCGATCCTGACGATTTCATCCGCCGGCAAGTGCTTATCGAGTCCGAATCCCCGAATCCGAATGACCCTCCGCCGGCCCATTCGTTCGCGCTACGCGTGGTCGAAAAATATCTCGGCGCGGAGGCTGAATTCCATAACGGCAAGCTGACGCTGGCGGGCCGCACCATCCCCATTGCCGCTCCCGGCTCTCCGGATGCCCGCACCATCCTCATCCGCGACGCCAATCCCCCAGGTTCCGCTGACAGCGTCTCGTTGTTCGACGTCTATAAGGCGGAGGACGCCGGCGACACAGCTTGGCTCCAGAAACATTTTTCCGGGAAGATCGTGCTCATCGGCAGCGACACCATCGATGATCGCTACGCCACACCCTTCTACACGCTGATCACCGGCATCCACGACGGCACCACCGACGGAGTCGAGATTCACTCGAACGTGATCCGCACGCTCCTCGACCGCCGCTATCTTCTGGATGTTCCCGGCCCGGTGCGCGACGGTTCCTTGGTGTTGGCCGCGGGGGTCGCCTCGGGCATCGTCTATGGGCTCGCGGCCGGTCCGGCCGCCGCATGGGTCGGCGCGGAGATCCTGGGCATCCTTGTTTTCACGCATCTCCTGTTCCTCGGCGGCCTGATTCTCTCGACGTCTGAAACCGCCGTCGCCGCCCTGGCCTCCACCGGCCTCACCATGGCCTACCGCGTCCTCACGGCGGAGCGCCGCGGCGACCTGTTCCACCGGGCTTTCGCCCTCTTTGTCGGCAAGGAAGTCGCGCAGTCGCTCGATGAGACCGCCGCCATCGGGCTCTCCGGCCGCCGTCTCAACGTCACCATCATGTTCACCGACATCCGCGGCTTCACCGCCTTCACCGAAAAGATGTGCGAGGAACAGAGCCCCGAAGTCGTCGTCGATCTCCTCAATCAGTATCTGGCGCAGATGGTTGCCATCATCGTGAAGTATCACGGTAAGGTCAACAAGTTCATCGGCGACGGCATCCTCGGCATCTTCACTGACGAAGACGAGTCCGCCACTCCCGGCGACCATGCCCTCCGGGCCATCCAATGCGCCATCGAAATCGTCACCGCGCCCAGCCGTTTTGAAACCGGCAGCGGCATCCATACCGGCTTGGCGGTAGTGGGCAATGTGGGATCGGCGGATAAAATGGAGTACACGGTTCTAGGCGATACGGTGAACCTTGCCTCGCGTCTGGAGAGTCTCAACAAAGAATTCCACACCCGCCTCCTGATGAGCGAAGCCACCCGCAACGCGCTGGGAGACAAGATCCCGGTCACTTTCCTGGGAGGCGCGCCGGTGCGCGGAAAAGCCGCGGCTATCAATCTATTTACCGTCACTTCCGTTGCACCATCTTCGGCCGGCGCGTCATCTAATGACGCGAAGACCGAAACACATCCTCCACCTAAGGCTCTGACGAATGCTTAACCAATTGCTGTCGTTATCAGCCTCCTTCCTGCTCCTTTCCGGAGCCGCCTTTGCCGATTCAAAAGAGGCCAAAGATCCTGTCCCAAAAGAACCGGGAAAAGAACAGCCTGTCGGGCTGGTGCTCAGCGCCAACGGAAGCAAGCTGCTTCGCGCCGACACCGAAACTCCCCTCGCCGCACGCGCCGGCGACCTTCTGTTCTCCGGCGACGGCCTGCGCACCGACACCGGCGCGGCGTCGTTTCTTTTCTGCCCCGCGAAAGCCATCGAGACTCTTTCACCCTCCGGCGAAGTCCGTCTCGACGTCAAGGCGCCCAAGGTCCGGACCGGCAAAATCTCGGAGCAGCCCGCGCGAGCATGCACCCTCCCCACCGCGCTCCGCGTTACCGCCGCCAGCCAGCAGCACTACGGAGTGACCATGACCCGCGGCGGAGGCGAACCGCCACAAATCCCGCCCACGCCCAAGAACCAGCTCCCCGCCGATGTCGCCGCGGAAATCGCGCCCTTCGAAACCGTTCTGGACGCGAATCCAAGCGATCAAGCTGCGTTGGCCGGCGAAGCAACCTCGTTCGAAAAACACAACCTTCCCGCCAACGCCCTCGATGTTTATCAGAAACTGCTGGCGCAGTGGCCCGACGCCGTATGGCTCAAGAGCAAGATCTTCGACTTGGAACAGATTCTCGCCGTGCAGGCTTCCGTCCAGGCAGCCGCCGCGCCCGGCGGCAAGACCTACGCAATGCTGGTTGGCATCTCCAAATACAAGAAGCCTGAGCTCTCGCTCCAATTCGCCCACCAGGACGCTAATCTGTTCGACAAGCTGCTGGAAAGCCCGCTGGGCGGCGCGCTTCCGTCCGATCAAATCCTGTTGCTGGAAAATGAGCAGGCCACTACCGCCGCCGTTCGCAACGGTTTCCAGGATTTCCTGAAGCGCCGCGCCGGCAAGAATGATACCGTCATCATCCTCATCGCCGGACACGGCACCGTCGAAATCCCCGGCAGCAGGAACGCCTTCATCCTCACCTACGACTCCGACCCCGAGGATCTCACCAGCACGGCGCTGCCCATGGCCGAGGTTCGCTCCCTGTTCGAGGATCAGCTCTCTAAAGTCGGCCGCGTGATCCTGTTCGTCGACGTCTGCAAGGCCGGAACCATCGGCACCATCCAGAACACCACCGTCAACGCCGACGTCGAGCATCTCGGCGACGCGCAGGGCGATCTGTTGGGCCTCCTCGCCAGCCGCCCGCGTGAAATCTCGCTCGAAGGTCCGCAGTACGGCGGCGGCCATGGAGCCTTTAGCTACTACGTCGTCAAAGGCCTGGAGGGCGACGCCGACACCGATAAAGACGGATCCGTGGACGCCAGTGAGCTGATCTCCTACGTCTCTGAGCAGGTCCCCAAGAACACCAGCAACAAGCAGCACCCGCGCGAATTCGGTACCTACGACAACTCGCTCAAGCTCTCCGACCTTTCGAAGACAGGCGTGCCTCTGGCCGAGTTCCACATGCTCCTCGATTCCCGCAGCGGCCAGCCCCTCCTGCTCGCCGCCGCGCAGCAGAACGGGAACCTGCAGAACCCGCAGACCGCCGCCGCCCTCGCCGCATTCAACACCGCTCTCAACGCCGGCAACATTCTTCCCGGCCAGCCCGGCTCGGCCTTCGACGCGCTCCAGAACCTGCAAGCCCAGCTCACACCCGAACTCTACACCGAACTTCAGAACAACCTTCGCGTCGCGCTCGAAAACCGCGCGCAGTTAGTCCTGCTGCAGTACCTGTCCGGCGATGAAACTCCGCAATCGGAAGACGCCTTCAATCAGGGAGCACGCTACATGCAGGCCGCCCGCAGCCTCACCCGCGAGTCGCTGTTCCTGGAAGGCCGCGAGAACTTCTTCGAAGGCCGCGCGCTCCTGTTCGAGAAGAACTTCGGCGACGCCGCCACGCGCCTGGAGCAATCCGTCCGTTTCGATCCCGGCGCCGCGTACGGCTACAACGCCCTGGGTATCGCCTATCTGGAGCAAGCGCAGTTCGACAAGGCCCTGCCCGCCTTCCGTGACGCGCAGCACCGCGCCCAGCATTGGTCGTATCCGGTCTTCAACGCCGCGCTCACCTATGAACAGATGGGCGACTTCAACAACGCCATCCGCTCCCTCCAGCAGGCCATTCGCTTGACCCCGCAATATTATTACCTGCCCTACAATCTCGGCCTGGTGTACCAGCAAACCAATCGTAGGAAAGACGCCGAGACCGCCTATCGCAAGGCCATGATGCTGGCGCCCAACGCCGCCCAGCCTTATAACGCTCTCGGCACACTAATGTTCGACGAGCACAAGAACCAGGACGCCGAAACCGCCTATCGCAACGCTCTGCAGCGCGACGCGACGCTGGTCTCCGCCCGTCACAATCTCGCGTTGGTTCTGTTCACCGACAAGAACCGCCAGCCCGAAGCCATCGATCAATGGCGTCAAGCCATTCAGCAATCGCCCGACTTCCTCGCCGCCCGTCTTAGCCTCGCCGATGCGCTCACCGAGACCGGCGATACCGCCGGCGCCATCGATCAATACCGCCAGGTGCTCGCGCGCAAGCCCGATTACCCCGCCGCGCACATCGCCCTCGCAGGGCTCCTCAACAAGAATGGCCACCCCGATGCCGCGCTCGCCGAGCTTCGCACCGCCTCCGCCGCCAGCCCGCAGAATCCGGCCATCTTTGAACAGATCGGCGACATCGAAGCCGCACGGACCCGCACCGCTGAAGCCCGCTCCGCGTATCAGTCCGCGCTCGGCCTCAAGCCCGACAAAGCCACTCAGAAGCGCATCAACAACAAGCTGAAGATGCTGCCCAAGTAAGGTAGGACCGATCCACCTTAAGCGGGCTCCGTCACTCGCGCGCCAAGGCTAGGCGCACCACCGCGGGCTCCCTCGCGATGACCGTCAAATAAGCGCGCGCGGCGGAATCCGGCTGTCGTCCGCCCTGCTCCCACTCCTGCAGCGCTCGTTTGCTGATGCCGTACGCCTGGGAAAACTGGGCTTGGGACATCTTCACGCGCTTCCGGATTGCCTTTATGTCGATCGGCTTTGGCCACACCTGCTCCAACACTACCTTGCCTCGTTGGTGCGCCAGCACCAGCTTCACTCCCTCGATCAAATCGTTCCCTACAGTCGTCCTCTTCGCACCCGCCTTCCCAGGCATTCGTTACTGTGCTCCTTTCAAACGCGCCACCATCTGCCGCAGTTGTTTCTTCTCGTCTGCCGTTAGATCAACCTTCACGCTCTTTGCGTAACAACGAATCAAATAAATGCGGCCCGTCATAGCCAAATACAGGTAAACGATTCGAACGCCGCCGCGCTTCCCTTTGCCCTTCGCCGCCCAGCGGAGCTTCCGCACCCCGCCCGACCCCGGTATCATATCGCCCGCATCGGGATGATCAATCAGGTAAATGGCCACAGCCTCAATGCCATCCATGCCAATCAGCCCGGCGGCGTCGGCTTTGAACTTGGGAAGCTGTAGAACAACGATCTCGCCCGCCTCGTCCACTACGCAACACTATACCGCATTGCGGCATGCCGCCGGCAAGTACTTACACCCCGCTAGGAGC
>CAWISY010000226.1:0-14267 GCA_963838455.1 Bryobacterales bacterium | reverse complement strand
CCCGTCCGAGTAAAGCCGGTTGGCGGCTGCCGAAAGTCGGTGCTGGGGGTGGAGGGAATTTTTCGCGGAGCGGCCATCTTTGAGTTGGCGCGCCGATCTTGGTTCAGGACGGTTGCGATACGCGATTTTGGTCCAAAATCATTTCCCGATGGCGATCCTCAGTACTGCATCGCCGCGTGGAGCCGCAAAATGTTGTGCGTCAGGCACAGCAGCGCCCACTCGCCTTTCACCTTCTCTTTTCCGCGTAACAGAAATTGACGAAATCCGCGTGCCTGCTTGATCTGCCCGAATACCGGCTCCACCACGCACTTGCGCGCCGCGTAGACAGCTTTACCCGCCTTGGTCTGCAGTTTCCGCTTCATCCGCTCCACCCTGGTCGCGCCCTTCGGCAACGGACCGCGCTTGGCCGGGAGCCGATGCTGGCCGTGCTTCTCCTTCCCCGTCGCGATGAACCCTTCGATCTTATGTTCCGGCTTGCGGTTCGAGGCCAGGAACTCCAGGTTCTCCTCCGAACAATATCCGTTGTCGGCAAGGAGTGCTTTGGGCCGCTGTCCTGACTGCTGTTCGATGAGTTCCACCATCGGCTTCAACTGCCTTTTGTCATTGCTCGCCTCTGTCACCGTTTGGCCGACGATCAACAGCAACGTTGGCTCCACAGCGGCTTGCGCGTTATAGCCCTGCACAATCCCATCCGCGCCCGGCATGATGCGCGACTCCGGATCGGTGAAATTGTATTGATCCTTGTCTTGCGGCTTCGCCAGCTTGGCCTCCTCGGCGCTCTTGCCTTCGGCGAGCGCCTTGTCCCGCGCCCGTTGTTCCAGCACCTTCTTGGCTTCCTTGATCCTGGCCAGCCGGGTCTCGCGCCGCCGCAGTTCCTCCGGCAACTCGTCGCCCCGCTTGTCACCATACTCTCGATCTTCTGCCTCATCCGCGGCCTCGGCTTTTGCCAGCAACCGCTTCACTTCGTCCTTCAACTGCTGTTGCTTCTCGATCATCCGGCCGTAGCTCATGGCCTTGTGTTTGCTCGCGTTGGCTTTCAACTTCGTCCCGTCCAGCGACACCCGGCCCACTTTCACCGCGCCTGCTTCCAGCGCCAGCGCCAAGACCTGTTCGAAGAGCTTCTGCAGCGTTTCGATGTGGATTTTCCGAAAGTCCGAGATGGTCCGGAAGTCCGGCTCGTTGCCCGCCGCCAACACTTTAAACGGGATGTCTTCCTGCATCCGTTTCTGAATCCGGCGTGAACTGAACACTCCCGTGCAGTAGCCGTACACCAATAGCTTCGTCATCAGCCGCGGATCGTACGGCGGTTGCCCCCGCCTCTCTTTCTCGTACACCGCGTGGATCGCTGACAGATCCAACTGGTCCACCACGTCGCTGACGAAGTACGCCAGGTGGTCTTCATCCAACCATTGGCGCAGACTCGGCGGCAACAGCAGCTCCTGCTCAGGAAGATAGGACCGGTAGCCCTTTGGCATAAAACATTATGTCCCAGTTTTGTTCGCACTGTTCCCTCGATCTTGCGGGTTTCTCGGACAGGCTCCTAGGGAGGCCGGCGGATGCGCGCAGCGACATTTTTGCGCTGGGGATCATTCTCTACGAGATCGCCACCGGGCATCATCCCTGGGTAAGCCAGTCCAACGTGGACACCATGCACGCTATCCTGCACGCGGAACTCGCGCCGTCCGGGAGTCTGAGCCCAGCGCTGGAGCGGATCGTGCGGCGATGCCTGGCCAAGCAACCGGAGCAGCGCCATCAAACGATGGCCGAGCTGGGGGCTGCAATGCGAGAAACGGCGGCGGAGACCGCGTCTCACCCGGAGGGGGGCCAGCGTTTTGAGGAACTCGCGCAAACCGGACTGCGGCGCGAAACTGTTTCTGCCCCGTCTGGCGATGCGCGCCGCACCCTTTGGGCTTCGATCGCGATTCTGCCATTCGCCAACATGAGCGCGGACAAGGAGAACGAATATTTCGGTGACGGACTGGCGGAGGAGGTGATCAACGCGCTGGCGCAGGCGCCGGGGCTTCGGGTGGCGGGACGAACCTCGTCGTTCTTTTTCCGCGGGAAGGACCTGGAATTCGGAGAGATCGGCAGACGCCTGAATGTCACGCATATTCTCGAAGGGAGCATCCGAAGGGCCGGGAACCGGGTACGCGTGACGGCACAGCTCATCAAAGTGGGGGACGGGTTCCATCTGTGGTCGGAGCGCTACGACCGTGAGCTGACCGACATCTTCGCGATCCAGGACGAGATTACCGCGGCCATCGCGGAGGCGCTACGAGTCAGACTCGCTCCGCAATCCGCGGCGGCGCCGCGTCACGTGCCGAACCTGCGCGCCTATGACGCGTTCCTGGAAGGGAGAGAGCACCTGCTGGTGAGGCCGGCGGGGAGTTCGTATGCGAGGGGCAAGGAACTGTTGGAGCGCGCTATGGAACTGGATCCAAAGTTCGCGCTCCCGCACAGCATCATGGGCGCCTACTACACCGCGCAAGCGGGCCGCGGTTCGATCGCCCCGCGGCAGGCGATCCAGTTGGCGCGCGCGGCGGAGGAGGCTGCCTTGGGCATCGATCCTTCGCTGCCCGAGGCCCGGGGCATGCTGGGGGTTCTGGCGGGCATGGACTACAACTGGACCGAGGCGGAGGCCCATTGGCGCGCCGCCATGGCTCGGGAGCCGGCGCCACCGGACGTTTTGTTCTGGTACGGCAACCACTATCTGCTGCCAATCGGCCGCTCTAGCCAGGCTGTGGAATTGGAGTTCAGGGTTCTGGAAAGCGATCCGTTGAACCTGCTCTACCGCATGCTTTACGCGATCGCGCTGGAGCACGCCGGCAGGTTGCAGGATGCAGAGGCCGAATTGCAAAAGGTCATGGAGCTGGACGAAAATTCCCTCGCGGTGGGCACGCTGGGGTTGATCTACGCGCGGCAAGGCCGGTATGAGGAAGCCCTTACGGCGACCGAGCGGGCGCATGCGTTGGCGCCTCAGTCTGACTTGATCATGGGGCAGCTTGCGGCTCTGCTGGTTCGCTCAGGGGCAGCCAGCCGTGCCAAGACGTTGATCGAGCAGGTGAAGTCCGGCCAGTCGTACACGGCCCCGGTGGGCGCGACGGTCTTCCATGCGTTGTGCGGAGAGTTCGATCAGGCAGCGGTATGGGCGGAGCGGGCGATCGAAGAGCGACACCCGCTGCTGATTGCGAGACTGGGTCCGCTGATGCGGCAGAGCGCCCAGTGGCCGGGCCTGGCGAGGCAAATGAATTTGCCCGCGTAAGGCGTGCCGCAGCTCCGAGAATCAGGCGGGGAGTTTTAATTCACCCGGCCGAGATACTGGTCGAGCCAGGCCAGAACTTCTTTGGACAAGATGTCTTTCTGTTCGCTGACGTCGTGGGGAGTGTCGAGGACCACGTGGCGCTTGGCGTTTGCAGGCGTGCCGAGCAGGCGGAACAGAGGGTTCTGGCTTCGCTCCAGCGAGAAGCTGAAGTCGTACTTGCCGTTGACCATGAGCACAGGTTTGGTGACGCGAGGGGCGAAGTCGAGCTGGTCGCGGCCGCGGGGCGGCGGCAGGAGGAAGAAACCGCCGTCGAGGAAAACGATGGCGCGGAAGCGGTCTTCCAGAGCCGTGAAGACGACGCCGTAGGCGGTGCCCATGCTGACGCCGAGATAGGCGATGCGGGAGGCATCGATGTCGGGCCGCGTTTCCAGATAATCGACCCCGCGGCGCACCTCCTTGGATCGCTGGACGGTCAACTGGAGGTCGTCACTGGAGCCGACCGAGACCAGGGCGCGATTCACCCGCTCATAGGTGCCGTTATAGATGGGGTATAGCAGGGCGCGTCCGCTCTTGATGACGTAGTCGATGAACTGCACGTCGCCGAGGTTGCGGCTATCGGTCATCAACTCCACGCGCGCGCTGGGGAAGAACAGCACGGCCTGATAAGGAGGGTGGACCTTCTTGGGCAGAAACAGGTACATGTCGAGACGCTTGCCCTCATAGCCGGCGTCGATCGAGACCTTCTGTCTGGTCCAATCGGGTGTGTCCTCGATGACGCCTCCGGCGACGGCGTCGAGAGGCTTCTTGTCGTAATCGTAGATCGCCTTGTAGGCCTGAAAGACCGCATCCGATGCGGGCTTCTCCTTGGAGAAGTCGCGGCCGTGGGGAACCAGCGGAGCGGTGAGCTCGGCGGAGAGCGGCTGCTTGTTGTGGACGATGCGGAAGCCGTTCAAGGGTGCCCGGTCAAACGGCGGCAGCGCCTGCGGGTCGAAGGAGGAGTAGTTCGGCGTGGCCCAAGCGCCCCCGAGAATAAAGCGCGAGCTCTCTTCGGCGGTGTGGGTCCACTCGCGAACGTTGCCGGCCATGTCGTAAGTGCCGTAGGGACCGGCGCCCGGAAGACTCCCCACCGGCACCGGCCCGGTGGGCCCGAAGTTGCTCACACGCGCGGCGTAAGGGGCGAGGTCGAGCGGAGCGGCTTTGTACCACTGCAAAATCACCGGCAGGCTCTGGCCGGCGTAGGCGGCGTAGGCTTCGGCTTCATACCAACTCACGCCACCCACCGGATCGTTGGCATGGCCCTGCGGAAAGTGGCCGCCCTCCCAGGTTGACGGGCCGGGGCGGCCTGTGGGGTCGCGGAGAAGATTCATGGCCTGATCGAAGGTCAGGTCCTTGCCGTCCTTGACGAATTTTTCCTTCCAGTACTCCGGCTTGCGATACCCGCCCTGATCGACGAACTCCTGGTATTGCGCGTTGGTGACTTCGAACTTGCCGATGTCGTAGGCCGGCAGGTTCCCGATGAGCCACCCGACGAAATCGACATATTCACCAGTGGCCCCGGCGGGGACGGCTACCATTCCACCTTGGCGATCGACGGCGGCGAGGTCGAACTGCATGGCAACGGCGGTGGCGGGGGCGGAGATGAACTCGCCTTGGCCTGGCGTCGAGAGCTTCCAGCGGAAGTAGCCTTTAGGGATGCGGATGTTGGTGAGCGGCGTCGAGCCGAGCGCCAACCAGTCGCCGGGTTTGATGTAGTCCTGAATCTCGACCTTGGCTCCGGCTGGGTTGGATTGAACGGAGACCACCTGGGTGGAAGATTTTTCGAGGCCGTCAAGCTGGGCATCGCCAGGCAGAATGCGGGCGGCCTGTTGTAAGAGGAGATAGGCGGCCAAAGGCTGATCCTGAGAGATTTTGGCGGCGTCGGGCATGGCTACTTCGCGGGCCCAGCGGCGTTGCTCCATGCCGCGGTAGAGCCAGACGCCGGCTGCGGCCATGATCAGCGCGACGATCGCCGCGACGGTGAATGCGAGACGCCGCCGTGAACCGGACGGAGGGGTTTCTATCTTTTCGGCTAGGACTGTGAGAGTTCGCGCAACCTCCGAGGCGGATTGCGGACGTTGGGCGGGGTCCTTTTCGAGGAGCTGGCGGATGAGTCCGGCCAACTCCGGAGGGCATTCGGCGCCAGGCAAGGACGGTCGCGGGATCGGACCGGCCGAACCGGTGGAGAGCAACTGTCCGAGCGAGACTCCGGGGAAGGGGAGTTTGCCGACAGCCATTTCGTAGAGCAGCAAGCCGAAGGAGAACAGGTCGGTGGCGGCGGAGGGTTCCTTGCCTTCCAACTGCTCCGGCGCGATGTAGGCGGGAGTGCCCATGACCACGCGGCTGGCGGTGACTCCGGTTTCGGTGAGCATGCGGGCCAAGCCGAAATCCAGCACTTTGACGCCATGGCGGGTGAGCATGATGTTGGCCGGCTTCAGATCGCGATGCACGATGTGGTGGGCGTGGGCGTCGGCGAGGGCCTCGGCGATCTGGGCTCCGTAGCGCAAAGTCTCGGCGAGCGGGATAGGGCCTTGCTTGAGGCGAGCGGCGAGGGTTTCGCCTTCGACCAGCTCCATCACCAGGTAATTGGGGCCGACATCGTAGAGCGTGCAGATGTGGGGATGGTTCAGCGCGGAGATCGCGCGAGCCTCGGTCTCAAAGCGGCTGGTGAAGCGCTCATCGGAGGTCTTGATGGCGACCTTGCGTCCGAGGCGGGTGTCGCGGGCGCGGAAGACTTCGCCCATGCCTCCGGCGCCGAGGCGCGCTTCGATCTCATAGCGACCCAGGGCTGTTCCGGGAGTCGCGCCGGGCATGTCGATGGTGGCGGTGGGTTGTTCCTCCGGCAGACGGTCCCAGGCGGGTTTGTCGAATAGAGAGCCGGCGAGGGAGCCGTCCTTGGAGAGCATCTGCTCGACTTCGCGCTTAATGTCGGGATCGGCGGAATCGAGGAGCTGGGAGCGCTGTGACGGCTCGCAGGCGATGGCGGCGCTGTAGAGCTTCTCGATCCGTTGCCAGCGGTCAGAGTCCATCATCAGATCATTCTATACCGCGCTGATTTCCTTGAGAAGCCATGCCTTGGCGAGACGCCAGTCGCGCATAACGGTGTCGGAGGAGACGCCGAGCACTTGCGCGGTTTCGTTGACTTCGAGGCCCGCGAAGAAACGCAACTCTACGACGCGGGCTTTCCGGGGCGCGACGCGGGCCAGGGTTGTGAGCGCGTCATCCAGCGCGACGATTTCGGCGGGGCGATGAGAGGCGAGATCGACGACGCGGGTAACGTCGATGCCTGGGACCCTCTGGCCCCGCTTGACGGCCATACGGCGGCGGGCGCGATCGACCAGGATGCGGCGCATGAGGTTCGCGGAGACGGCGAAGAAATGGTTGCGATGCTGCCAATCCAGGCTGGAGATGTCGGCGAGGCGGAGGTAGGCTTCGTGGACCAGGTCTGTCGCCTGCAGGGAGGGGGAGGCGCCTTCGTTCCGCAGGCAGCGCCCGGCTACCCGGCGGAGTTCGCGGTAGACCCTGGGGACCAACGCTTCCAGCGCTTTTTCGTCGCCGCCGGCCCAGGCGCGAAGGAGTTGGGTGGTCTCCGATACCGAGGAATCGGGCATAGGCGCGCTACCTGGCCTCATGCACGCGGCGCCGCAACTCATCGGAAAAATTCAATAGAAGCACCACTTCGTGCTGGGCTTTGGGAGCGTCACCCGACGCCTCCGGCGCCAGCACGGCCAGGCGCTGGCCGTCGGGGCTCAGATCGTCAGCCTCGCCGCCAACCTTCGCCAGCCAGACTCGCGGTTTGCCGGCGACGAACGTTGCTCCGTTGGCCGAATAGCTCACCGCCATCTCCCGGTCACCCTCCTGGTACAGCAGGTCATGGCCGTGACGCGACCAGATGGGGAGCCGGCCCCCGCTGTTCGAGATCTTCCACAGCTTCCCGTTGTCCGGAAATCCGCGCACGTAGATTTCAAAGGTTCCAGAGGAATTGGATTCATACGCGAGCCATTTGCCGTCCGGGGAAAATGCGGGATAGAGATCCGCGGAACCGCTTTTGAGGAAGGGCTCTTCCGCCCCTGCCTTCAACTCCCCGTTAGAAGCTTCGAGGGGCGCCGTCCAAATCTCTTGACCGGCGCCCACAGGTTCGTAGAAGACCACGCGCTTTCCGTCCGGCGTGATGGAATATGGATGCTGCTCCTGTTTTCGAATCAGTTGCTGGGCCTGGCTTGCCCCATCCGAGCGAGCCCAAAACATCCCGGTGAAAGAGCCGAAAACGATATATCGTCCGTTCGGACTCCAGGCGCTGCTGAAGAAGTCATGCTCCATGCCCGAGGTCAAATTGGTCCAGGTTTCGCGTTGCATGTCGTAGACCTGGACATCTACTCTCCCGGAATCGGCGACCGTCACGGCGAGGCGTTTTCCATCCGGAGACAAGTGCGGATCGCTGTAGTTACGGGCCGGCGCGGAAGCGATCGGGACGCTCTTACCGGTGGCGTCCACCCATTGAAGCGTGGTCAATCCGCTGCCTGGCACGGGTTTGCGGTACACCATGGCGCCCGTGCGAGCTACATCGTAATGAGCTTCAAAGGTGACGGAATTGTACCCGACGTCGGTCAAGACCGGAACGGCCGCGCCAAGCGTCTCCATCCGGTCCAGGTCGAACCGGAGCGCGAACAAGGTGCTCCTGTTCGCATAGATCAGATATCCTTCCTTGCGCGACGTAGCCAGATAGCGTGGTGACGTACCACCCTGGAGGATTACTTTTCGACGATGATCCGCCAGGGTGAGAACTTCTATGCTTGTCTTTTCCGGCAGGACCAGCGCACCATTCACGGCAAACAAGACCGCCTTGCCTCCCGGTAGGACCTGGGGCCAGGCGACCGTGGATCCCTGGCCGGGGAGCGTCCATGAGTGCCATCGCAGTCCCTCCACTCGCGGGAATGCGCACTAGACTACCCTGGAGAGACGCGTGGACGATGCTGTCGTCTTCGTCCCAGCTCGATCCGATTGAGATCCTATAGCCGGCTCCGGTCAGCGGAATCGGCGCACCACCTTCCACGGAAATCTTGGTTACCTTTCCTCTGGAGCCGAAGCCAATCCACTGCCCATTCGGCGAAAAGAACGGCGAAGTGGCTCCTTCAGTTCCCGGGAGTTCCGTGGCCTCGGCCTGGTCCAGCCTTGGGGTGAAGATCCTGACCGGACCGCCCCCGCGGCTCGCCAGATACGCCAGCCGGGTTCCGTCCGGAGACAGAATGACGCTGCTGGTTCCATAGGGTAAGGACAAAGCAATATCCTGGCCAAGATCGACATCCAGCCGCACTAGAGGGTGATCGACCGGCTCCATGGCCCTCCACCATCCAAAGCCGGCCCCAGCCGCGACCAGAACTAAAGCGGCGGCGGCGATCCAGAGAACGCGCGATGAACGCCGCGCCGCGGGCGGCGAAGAAACTTCCTCTTCCACCAGAGACATCGCGTCGCCGATGTCGCGCAGGCGATCCTTTGGATCTTTCTCCAGGCATCGGCGCAGAAGCTTGCGTACTTGCACGGGAACCTTCGTGAGATCGGGTTGCTTGGTGAGCACCACGGCGAGCACGTCCGTTACCGTCTTGCCCTGAAACAGACGCTCCCCGGTCAACAGTTCATACAGGATCACGCCGAAAGCCCAGATATCGGCGCGCTTGTCCACCGGCTCGCCGCGGGCCTGCTCCGGTGACATGTACGCCGCTGTGCCGAGAATCAGACCCGCTTGGGTCAGCGGCGCGGTGATGGTGGGGGAGTTCTCTGAAGCCGCTCCGGAACCCGGCACCACCTTGGCGAGCCCGAAGTCGAGAACCTTCACGACTCCGGCGGGCGTGACTTTAATATTGCCCGGCTTGAGATCGCGATGGATGATGCCCTTCTCGTGCGCGGCTTCGAGCGCGTCTGCCATCTGCGACGCGTACTTAAGGACCGTGGCCAGAGGCAGCGGACCTTTGGGGCTTTCCCCCTCGATCAGCTCCATCACCAGGTAGCCGGAGCCGGAGGGCGATACGCCGATGTCATGGATCTGGCAAATGTTGGGATGATTCAGCGCGGCGATGGCTCGCGCCTCGCGCTCGAAGCGCTCTGTGAAGCGGATCTTGGAAACCTTCAGCGCAACGATTCGGTTCAACTGCGTGTCGCGGGCGCGAAAAACTTCGCCCATTCCGCCCGAGCCCAAACGCGAGTCGATTTCATAACGCCCCAGGCGCTGTCCGGCGGTGAGCAGCGTGACCGTGGCGTCCGGAAGATTCTCCCATGCCGGCCGGTCCATCAGCGAACCATTCTGCGCCAGCATCAGCTCGACTTCCCGCCGGGTGTCCGGATCGGCCCGATCGAGAAGGGCGGAGCGCTCCTCGGGCGAGGCGAGGACAGCGTTGTACAAATCTTCGATCTGCCAGCGGTTGGCGTCCATCGGTCACCTGTGCCGTACCTGGAAGTATATCGCGGGGCTCCGCCACGCTAACTTGCCGGGAAGCCAAGCCTTGGCGAGACGCCAGTCAAGCATAACGGTGCCAGCGGGGGCCGCGGGCGCGCTCGACCGGGACGCGGCGCATGATGGCCGGAAATTTTTTTTGGCCGGGTTCCAGTTTTCGGCCTCCAATTACGCTAAATGGGCGTACGCGGGGGATGGATCTCAGGCCTCTGCGACAGAAAGAGGATAAGAAATGAAGAACCAGCTTCTACGTACGGTGTATGCATTCCCAGCGCTGCTGACGGCGGCGCTTGCCCCCTCGGCCCTGGCCGGGTGCGGGGATACCAGCGGCTTACAGGCGCCCTTCGTCATGGTCCAACCCAGTTCGAGCGGACAAGCCGTGGCGCAGAGAGCCGGCCTCGCGGTCGCAGCTATCGCCGGAGGCAACGCGATAGTAAACACCGCGAGCATCGTGGGGATGTGGAACGTCCAGTTCATCTCCCAAGGCAACACCGCGCACAACCCGCCGATTCCGGACGGCGCACAGATTGACTTCGGTTACACGCAATGGCACAGCGACGGAACGGAACTGATGAACTCGGGCGGCCACACTCCCGTTACAGGGAACTGGTGCATGGGCACCTGGGTGCGAAGCGGATACTTCTCGTATGAGCTGAACCACTGGGCGCTGAGCTACGAGGCCACTTCCCAAGCGCTGACCACGAAAGTAAATATTCTAGAACAAGTCACCCTCGATCCGAGCGGAAACGAGTTCACCGGGACGTTCACCATCACGGTCTTCAACGCGAACACCGGGGCGCAGGAAGATCGCCTGACGGGAACCCTCGCGGGGCAACGCGTCACGGTGGACCAAACCACTCCTTAAGCGGACTTACCTGTTAGGAGGAATCCGGTCGCGGGAGCGGGCGCCGATGGGCGTCCGCTCTCTGCCCGATGGCGAATCGCATGCGGCCAGGATCGCGCGGCGAGGCGGACCTCGCCGTCGCCAACATTCCGCAAATGGGCGCAGGCTTCTGTCAGCAGCGCTTTTTCGTTAGCGAGTACTATTGTGCGGTGCGCGTCGGCCATCCTCGTGTCCTCGGGCCACTCGCGCTGGACCAATTCCAGAAGGAGAGCCACATCTGCGTCACGACCTACGGCATCGGCTACGAATCCTTGGAACGGGCCCTCCAGTCGAAGAAAATCCGGCGTGGCATCGGCATGCGTCTCCCGAGCTTCTTCGGCATCGGTGAAATTATCGCCGCCACCGACTATTTGGCCATCGTGCCCGGATGGTTCAGCCAGATCCTCTCCGAAAACCGCGGCATCCGGATCTGCCCCTTGCCATTTTCGATCCCTGGTTACGAGGTCACGCTGAACTGGCACGAGCGCTATACGCGCGACCCGGGCCACCAGTGGCTCCGCGCCACGCTACAAAGTCTGTTCGAGACGCAGCCGCCCATCGCGCCTCCCCCTGTGCGTACCAAAGGCGCCGCTGTTTTGCGCAAGCGGTGAGCGGCGGGAAATCACCAGCCGGTGATAGAAGTATCATCGTCTGTCCATTGACCGGCTGGGCTAGCCGTCACATACTTGGTGAAACTATGGAAACCGAAACGCCTCAAGAATCACCAGCTTCTCAGAATGCCGAGCCGATCGAAGCATTCTTCGACGTACTCCGTCGGAGGCGCAGCATTCGCACGGGATTCCTGAAGGATAAGCCAGTCCCGGATGAACTGATCCAAAGGGTCCTGGAAGCCGGGCGATGGGCTCCTTCGGCGGGAAACTCCCAGCCCTGGGAATTCATCGTCATCCGAGACCGGGAGACTCGCGAACAGATCGTCGAGATCTTCAAGACACAGATGCGCGACAAGATCGAAATAGAGGAGGCGGCGCGCGGCCAGCGCCGCCGCGTGAACGCCGGTGTGGACTTCCGCCATGCTCCCGTCCATGTCTTGGTGCTCGGCGATCCGCGCACGAACGACGCCTATCCCATGCGCACAAAGCTGGACAAGTGGGAAGCGCACTATTTCAGCAGCTTGGCGAATTGCGTCTTGCAGATCCTTCTCGCCGCCGAGGTGTTGGGTCTCGGCTCCATGTACATCAGCGATGTCGCCTCTCCCTACTTCAGCGTCATGCTCAAGCACCTCCTCGGCATTCCGGACCCGCTACAGATCTATCATCTATTGCCCATCGGTTTTGTAAAACCGAGTACTACGATTCACCACCCCCGACGCCCGCTCGAAGAAATGCTTCACCATGAGCGCTACGACCTTTCCAAATTCCGCACCGAAGGCCAGCTTCAGGAGTTTATGCGGACGATGTCCATTCGCGGCGCAGACTATCGCTTCTAGCGAGCCATCCTCAAACCGGGCGGGTGTAGTCGATGCGGCTAAGACAAATCTCTCGTCTGAAGTGCAGGCGATAATGTCGCATAACGGAGATCCGTGATCTTAGCCAAATCCGCACTAAAGTTGGCAATCCAGTCATAAAAAGCGATTCGCTCGCCTCCGAAATCCTCCCTAAATTGTATGAGGTCACGAATATCCACGGACTCAGTATCGATTGGCACGGCGCTCGCGAAGATGGCGTTGGCAAGGAGGAGGCCGCGATCGACCGGAGAGCCAGTTGGTTCCTGTTGAATCGCTACGTGGGCGAGTGCCTCGTACATAGGATCATCACTAACAATGGGTTGATGCTTGGCCATCTGCCTCGCGAGAAACAACATATAAAGACCCCCGATGGACGCATCGAACTCTACCTCATAGTCGTTAACTGGCCGCACCAGCTCTTCCGGCTCCAAGAGATCGATTAATCCGGGCGAGATCTTTTCGCGATACATGTTGTAAAGCGAAGGCAACAAATCCTAGCACCAAACGCGCAGTTTTCTGGATGGCCGCCTGGGCCAGCGCTCAGCTACCATCTGCGGACCACCGGGGTGTCTCCCATGGCGCCGAAAGCGCCCCAGTGTATCCCTGTATCCCAAACGATGTTCCCGTTCGTGTCTAGGAGCCTGTCCGAGAAACCCGCAAGATCGAGGGAACAGTGCGAACAAAACTGGGACATAATGTTTTATGCCAAAGGGCTACCGGTCCTATCTTCCTGAGCAGGAGCTGCTGTTGCCGCCGAGTCTGCGCCAATGGTTGGATGAAGACCACCTGGCGTACTTCGTCAGCGACGTGGTGGACCAGTTGGATCTGTCAGCGATCCACGCGGTGTACGAGAAAGAGAGGCGGGGGCAACCGCCGTACGATCCGCGGCTGATGACGAAGCTATTGGTGTACGGCTACTGCACGGGAGTGTTCAGTTCACGCCGGATTCAGAAACGGATGCAGGAAGACATCCCGTTTAAAGTGTTGGCGGCGGGCAACGAGCCGGACTTCCGGACCATCTCGGACTTTCGGAAAATCCACATCGAAACGCTGCAGAAGCTCTTCGAACAGGTCTTGGCGCTGGCGCTGGAAGCAGGCGCGGTGAAAGTGGGCCGGGTGTCGCTGGACGGGACGAAGTTGAAAGCCAACGCGAGCAAACACAAGGCCATGAGCTACGGCCGGATGATCGAGAAGCAACAGCAGTTGAAGGACGAAGTGAAGCGGTTGCTGGAACAAGCCGAGGCCGCGGATGAGGCAGAAGATCGAGAGTATGGTGACAAGCGGGCCGACGAGTTGCCGGAGGAACTGCGGCGGCGCGAGACCCGGCTGGCCAGGATCAAGGAAGCCAAGAAGGTGCTGGAACAACGGGCGCGGGACAAGGCGCTCGCCGAAGGCAAGAGCGCCGAGGAGGCCAAGCTGGCGAAGCCGCAAGACAAGGATCAATACAATTTCACCGATCCGGAGTCGCGCATCATGCCGGGCGCGGATGGGATTGTGCAGGGCTATAACGCGCAAGCCGCTGTGGAGCCAACGTTGCTGTTGATCGTCGGCCAAACGGTGACAGAGGCGAGCAATGACAAAAGGCAGTTGAAGCCGATGGTGGAACTCATCGAACAGCAGTCAGGACAGCGGCCCAAAGCACTCCTTGCCGACAACGGATATTGTTCGGAGGAGAACCTGGAGTTCCTGGCCTCGAACCGCAAGCCGGAACATAAGATCGAAGGGTTCATCGCGACGGGGAAGGAGAAGCACGGCCAGCATCGGCTCCCGGCCAAGCGCGGTCCGTTGCCGAAGGGCGCGACCAGGGTGGAGCGGATGAAGCGGAAACTGCAGACCAAGGCGGGTAAAGCTGTCTACGCGGCGCGCAAGTGCGTGGTGGAGCCGGTATTCGGGCAGATCAAGCAGGCACGCGGATTTCGTCAATTTCTGTTACGCGGAAAAGAGAAGGTGAAAGGCGAGTGGGCGCTGCTGTGCCTGACGCACAACATTTTGCGGCTCCACGCGGCGATGCAGTACTGAGGATCGCCATCGGGAAATGATTTTGGACCAAAATCGCGTATCGCAACCGTCCTGAACCAAGATCGGCGCGCCAACTCAAAGATGGCCGCTCCGCGAAAACTTCCCTCCACCCCCAGCACCGACTTTCGGCAGCCGCCAACCGGCTTTACTCGGA
>CAWISY010000225.1:0-11505 GCA_963838455.1 Bryobacterales bacterium | reverse complement strand
GGCCAAGCTCAAAACCATGCTGCTGCCATCGCTTCGGCGCTCACGTAGCAGCGGACAACCTTGCTTGCGAGCAAGCAACCGAGTGGAAAACCCATGCGAGCCAAGGGACGGCCGCTCGGTGTATACTGTCGTTGATTCTCCAAGCGGAAACCCCGCTTTGGGCCGGGATATGGTGAGATTTAGAATGTCGGCGCGTGGCGCCAGAGGGCGCACGATTATCAGCTTCACTGCATTCCTAATTGCAGCTTCCGGGACTGCATTTGCCCAATCTCCAGTCATCAGTTCCACAAATCCCACGTTCGCCCAACATTACAGCATCATTCAGGACGCTGGCCCGACCTACGTATTCGGCCAGAATAACGCGCCTACGAACGGCTGGTACATCTATGCCGACGCGGTCGCCGACTTTCTCGGCCGCGGCACCCCCCAAATTCTGCTTGGCGGATTTGCTGTAAGTGGGACCACATGGCTCCAGGCGCCCGTCCGCCTGTTGGTCAACACCGGCAGCGGCACCTTCGCCGACGGTGCCGCATCGATCGCCCCTCGTCGCCCACACCAGCCTTTACGGAGCGTTCGCCACCGGCGATTTCAACGGAGACGGCACGCCGGATGCGTATGTCGCACTCTGTCGGATCAGGCCCCGTACTCCGGTGAGCCCAACAATCTGCTGCTCAGCGCCACAGATGGCTTGTTGAAGAACGTCTCGAGCGAGCTGCCGACAGATGTGGTTTATACCCAGGGAGTTGCCGCAGGAGCCTTGAATGGTGGCAGCGTGCTGGACATTGTCGTGATTACCGGTTGCTGTGGAGACACCCCATACCTTCTGATCAATGACGGAAAGGGTGACTTCGTAAAAAATACCTCCCGCCTGCCGCAGGAGTTGCAGGAGGGGACGAATACTTATCAGGGCGTTGCGCTGGTGGATGTGAACAACGACGGATTTGCCGACCTGGTGCTGGGCGCTGAAAGCGCGCTTCATGCAGTGAACAAGGTTTATTTGAACGACGGGACCGGCAGCTTCGCGAACTCCGCGCCGATCGAGCTGCCGCCCGGGTGCTTCGACGGTCCGGCCGGCAACTTCACGGGCGTGCTGTCCATAACCGCGGCAGACCTGCGTGGCACCGGACAACAGGACCTGATTCTCAACGAGATTCAACCGGGCGTGTCAGCCAGCGAGCGCGCCAGCAACTCTTATAATGCCTCCTGCATTCAGATCCTGATCAACGACGGGACCGGCCACTTTACCGATCAAACCGCGCTTCGCGGAGGCAACGCGATCCCTCCTTCCGCTACAGCATCGTTATCCTGGTATGACTGGACCTTCGTGGTGGATGTGAACGGGGACGGCTATCCCGATCTCGTTCTCGCGCCCGGAGGTGTCCTGCCGCAGACTCCGAACCTTGTTCTTTTGAATGACGGAAACGGTTTTTTTACTTCAACCCCCCCGGATTTCTTCCCTCTTTTTTCCGGGTCGTCAGGCCAGGTCCCCTACATGATCCCCGTCGATCTGAATGGGCACGGCAAGATTGGTTTCGTTCAGCCTTATCACATTGCCGGGCAAAGCGGCGAGACATTGCTAAAGTTTGCGGTCTATCAGCCGACGGTGCCGCTGGCAACGCCGCCGCCAAGCCCAACCCTCGTTCCCGTGACAATCACGTCGTCGCCTTCGGGAGGTTCCTTCACGGTGACCGGAACCGGCTGCGCTTCAGGAGCCTATCAGATGCCCGCCAACCTGCTGTGGAGTCCGAATGCGAATTGCACGCTCGCGTTTGACGCGCTTTATCTGCAAGATCCGCGGCTGGGAGGGACGTTTGTCGGCAACCAACGGTACACGTTCGCTTCCACTATGATCGGCGGAATGACGAATTCCGCTAACCCGCAGATCGTCAACGCCGGAACCGCGCCGCTTGCGATCAGCGCTGCGTTTATCGCGGCGCCGCTCATGCCGCCGGTGCAGAACTCGGTGCTGGAGTTTAACGGAACGAATCAGATTGCGTTCACTCAATCGCAGTCGGTATCGGTGGGTCCGAACTTCACGATGGAGGCTTGGGTCTCCCCTGCGGCCGCAGGGGGAATGATCATGGGGAAGCCGAACAACCCCGCGACGGCCGATCCCTTCTGGAATTACATCGTCGGTTTCAATGGATCCTTTTATTTCGCTCAATCCACAGGGCAGCCTGGCTCGGAAAAGCAGACAGGCGAACCGTCTCCCGCTTCCCTAAATACGTGGACCCACGTCGCCGCTGTGATGAATTCAGGCTTCATCCCGCTGCTCCAGCTTTACATAGACGGGGAACTGGTGAGCGTCTTCAAAAGTCTGGGACCACCCGCCGGTCAGGGTATTCCGTTCAGCGTGGGAGGCGCCATACCCGACGGCCAGAACGTGTGTTGTGCGTTCAGCGGAGCGATTAGGCAGGTTCGATTATGGTCGCGCGCCCTCTCGGCCGATGAGATTCAGACTTACGCCAGCACTGCTCTTACCGGCAACGAAGACGGGTTAGTTGCCGACTGGCCTCTCGATGACGGAACCGGTCAGATGGCGAGAAATGTCGTTCCCGGCGGTGCGCCTCTCACCTTTGTAAACGGCCCGGTTTGGACTGCGCCGGCCGGATCCAGCGGTGTACCCACTATCACCGGCGTTTCCAACGCTGCAGGCGGACAACTAGGCGTTTCTCCAGGCTCCTTCGTGTCGATCTACGGAGACCTATTTGCATCGCTGCCACTGGCCACTTGGGACCACGCAATCAGCAACGGCCAACTGCCGCCGAGCCTGAATGGGGTCAGCGTCACTATCGGAGGGCAGCCAGCCTACATCAGTGCTGTTACTCCCGGGCAGATTAATGCGCAGGCCCCCGACGTCGGCGATGGAAGCGTGCAGGTCGTAGTGACGACTCCGGCCGGAGCCAGCGCGCCGTTCACCTCAAATTCGCAGCAGTACGGCCCGGCATTTTTTCTTTGGCCCAATAACCAACCCGTGGCTACACACCTGGACTACACACTGGCCGCCGCGAATGGTACGTTTCCGGGAACGACCACCGTTCCAGCGAAGCCCGGTGAGGTAATTACGCTGTGGGGTACCGGATTTGGCCCAACTGATCCCGCCGTCTCTGCGGGACAGTTGCCTGGGCAGAATGCTGGCGCTCCAACCCTGAATCCAGTGACGGTGATGGTGAACGGAACAACAGTCTCGGTGCTTCGCCGCGCTCAGCACTTACGCAGGCCTCTACCAGGTTGCCATCCAGGTGCCGGCCTCGCTGGCAAACGGGTCTTATCCGCTCGTGGCCTCAATCGGCGGAGTGTCTTCGCCTGCGGTGACTCTTACGGTCCAGCAATAGACCGCGCGGACGCAGTGGCGGTCAGCCTTTACGCACGGTTCTCGAGGTCACTTGGTCGTCTAACGCGCGACGCTAATATCTGGTTGTCGGAGGTTGGCCCTGACTGACGCCGTAGCGTTTGCGATCAGGTACTTCGGTCGGGCCGTTTGGCCGCTGGGAAGTTGCGATACTCCCTCCGTTCAGGCTGAAGCGCTGTTCGCGCTCCGGGGTCTCTGTGTGCTGAGGCGGGGACAAGGGCTGCCGCCCCTTTCCCCGCACCCCTTTCTCCGCTAGCGGCATTCTTCCTCCGCTTCGCTCCGGACAGGTTTCTCTTGACGAAGCCGAACACTTCTTGCACAATCGAAGTGCCAGCGTCGCTACGCTCCGATGGTGTTCGGGATCATCCCGGAATGCCGTTCGGCTTCCCTCCGGAACAAGCGTTCAGCTTCGCCGGAATCCCCACCCACAGCTCCGGTCAGTATCGTTCAGGGTGGCGAGGAACACCTAAAGCAGGCGTTTTCATGCCGAGGACAAAAATCGTTGCGACCCTGGGCCCCGCGATCAGCGAGGTTTCCTCCTTGAGGAATATGTTTGCGGCGGGGGTGAACGTATTTCGCCTGAACAGCAGCCACGGGAGCTGGGACGACCATTTGACCCGCATCGCCAGCGTGCGCGCTGCCGCGGCCGAGTTGGGCATCCAAGCTGGCATCCTCCTGGACTTGCAGGGTCCCAAGATCCGCCTGGGCACCTTTGCCGGCGGCCAGTGCGAGCTGGTGCAGGGAGGCATCTTCACCATCACGACGGAGAAAGTGCTGGGCACCTCTTTGCTCGCCTCTACAGGCTATTCCCAATTCGCGAAGGATTTGAAGCCGGGCGATCGAGTGTTCCTGGCGGATGGAAGCGTCGAACTCAAGGTGCTGGACACCGATTCCATCGCGGTGCGGTGTGAGGTGATCGCCGGCGGATGTCTCAGCGATCACAAAGGCATCAACCTGCCCGGAGTAGAGCTGAGCACACCGTCGCTAACCCGCAAGGACATGGAGGACCTGGAACGCGGCCTGCAAGCCGGCATCGATCTGGTGGCGCTCTCCTTTGTGCGAAGAGCCAGCGACTTGCAAAGGGTGAAGCTCTACCTGGAGCAACACGATTCCCAGGTTCCGGTCATCGCCAAAATCGAGAAGCCCGAAGGCTGGAAGAACCTGGAGCCGATTCTGGACGAATGCGAAGGAGTGATGGTGGCTCGCGGTGACCTCGGCGTGGAGGTGGCTTTGGAGAAGGTCCCGTTCATCCAGAAGCGCATCATCGAACGGGCGCGCGCCAAAGGGAAGTTCGTTATCACCGCGACGCAAATGCTGGAATCGATGATCGAGCATCCTTCCCCCACTCGCGCGGAGGTAAGCGATGTGGCCAATGCCATTTGCGATGGTACCGACGCAGTGATGCTGTCGGCGGAGACTTCCACCGGCCGCTACCCGGAGCTCGCCGCGCGCATGATGGCTCGCATCGCGGAGGAGACGGAGCGCTGGCTCGGCCCTCAAGGCTTCCCCGAACCGTTGCCGCCGCTCACACCTTCGAATGCGGAGATCATCGCGGACGCCGCGTATCACGCGGCCCGGTCAGCCGGAGTGGCGGCGATCGTGGTGTTCACCACCAGCGGAGCCAGCGCGCGGTTGATCTCCCGCTTCCGCCCTCCGGTCCCGATTTTCGCGTTTACCCACAACGAATGTGTTGCGCGGCAACTGAGCGTGTCCTTTGGAGTGGAGCCGGTGCTTGCACCCGATGTGAAATCGACGGATCTGATGCTGCTTCAAATGGAGCAGGTGCTGGTCAATTCCAGACGCCTGAAACCGGGTGACAATGTAGTGTTTGTAGCCGGGCAGCCCATCGGTCGCACGGGTAGCACCAATCTCATCAAACTGCACCGCATCGGCGAGAGCAAATAGCTCCGCCTTTTGGAGATTCAGAGGCTGGCGGCGGCCAGTTTCCAAAAGCGTCCTGGAGCCGCTTTGGAATCGGGTACGCAAAATGAAGGAATCGAACACCAGGGACATGCGAAGCATGGCGCTGCGAAGCAACGTCGAACTCCAAACGCCGCGCGACTCTGGAGGACTTCTCGTTGGCGCGGGTGGTAAGTCAATCGCCTGTCTGAGCCAGAGAGCGGAAGTCTCAGCTTGGGTTGCCCCTTGTGATGGTTGCGAAAACATCGGCTTGGATAGCTGGCCAGGAGCTGCGGACTCGGGCAAATCGCGCAATGGCTTGGGTGCAATGACACACGCGTCCGGCGAACATTCCCGCAGGAGTTGAGGTAAGGTGCAAGACTCCAGGCGAATAGCAGGTCTCGTGGGCCCCACTATTGTGGCGATGATTGCATCGGAGTTCCCGATGGTGCAGCCTCACCTGTACGATGCCCAGATTCCGCCGGTTGTTTACCTGTCCGGTGTCTTGATGTTTTTAGCAGGTCTCGCGATCATCCGGGCTCACAACCGCTGGACGAGAGATTGGACGGTATTGGTCACCCTGACGGACTGGTTCGCCGTCGCTCTCGGCCTCTTCCGAATGTTCGGTGCGGGCTGTTATCAACGGAGTGCGGCCAGCACACCAATGGTCGTGTTCGTGGCCGCCGAGGGAGTTCTGCTGGTTTGTGGTCTCATTATGACGTTCAAGGCCTTCTTCCGAGGTGGCGAATGAATATAGGCCTACAATCTTCGTCGCAGTGGGCTCGGCCGTTCCATGTTGCTTGGCCTTGAATCAAGGCGTTCTGGAGGCGACTCTGAAAAGCATTACCTATATCAACGCCAACAAGGCTCTGGTGATCCCACTAGTGGCTTGGTCTGATGTGGTTCTACGATAACTGGAGCGCCGAGGCGTTCATCTATCTGAGCATCCACGGGACGTATTCTCTGCTGTGGCTGGTGAAGGAGGTCACCTACCCCGATCGCCGGTTTGAGGAACGGCAGCCCTTGTGGATCGGAACCCTTTTCATCTTTCTTCCGCTGGCAGGCTACTACCTGGCTCCGTACTTGCTCATCAGCAGGCACCTTGTCCTGTCGCCATACCTCGTCGGTATCGTCCTGTTCCTGTTCACGACCGGAATATTTCTTCATTACGTCAGCGATGCGCAGAAGTACTACACGCTCAAATGAAAAAGAGATTAATCGAGGAGGGACTCTTCACCCGCACGAGGAACCCGAACTACGTTGGGGAGATTCTGATCTACACCTCGTGTGCTTTGATGTCTCTTCACTGGCTCCCATTCCTGATCCTCGCTGGATGGGTGTTCGGTTTCTTCGTCAGGAACATGCACAAGAAGGACCAATCTCTGTCGCGGCATCCTCAGCTTGAACCATACAGGAAGCGGGCTGGCCAGTTGTTTCCCAAACTGAATCAGCGCTCCCTCCAGCCGTGTGTCACAAAATGCTGCTGGGAAATGTTTCCGGATGACTTCATTATTAAGTCTGACGAGGACTGATTCGGCTCAGGCAACCTGGTAAACTTCGGGACGATTCGGTTGCCGATTCCAAGCGCAATGGCCGATAGCGCCCGATCAACGGCGCAGTGTTTAGAGAACCGATTCCTGTTGTGAAATCTCCCTCTCGCCACCGACCGTCAAAGAATCTGGGCGGTCCGACAGCGCCTACCGATAATGCCCCACATCAGGCCGCAAAACCGCGATCGAGAGAGAGCCGAAACGGCCGGATTCGTGTGCTTACGGGGGTGATCCGCCCAAAAGTGGCTTCCGGATAGCCGACCAATCATTCCCTATCCAAACAACACATTTCTAATGAAGTACTTACGATGGGGTTCCGCCATTACCGGCGTTTCCGCGCGATCCTGGCCGCATGCGATTCGCCATCGGGCAGAGAGCGGACGCCCATCGGCGCCCGCTCCCGCGACCGGATTCCTCCCAAAAACAGGTAAGTCCGCCATGAGCAAGGCGCAAGAGAATCTTCTAAGCAACAAACTTCGCCCCACATCATGGTGATGCTCGATGGTGATGAAGCCGGCAGGGGAGCCGCGGTTGAGATCGCGGACCGGCTGCAACGCGTCGTGTATCAACTGCAGACGGTGGAGTTGCCAGACGGCGTGCAGCCCGATCAACTCTCAGAAGAGGAACTTCAGCGGTTGCTCGAAGGGATGGTGGTGGGGAAATAAAAGTTAAAGCGCTTGCGGACGAAAGTTCGCAGGCGCTTTTTTGTCTTGCGCATGATAGGAATCAGTCAGATCATGGAAGGGTCCCAAACAACTGTTTGGTTACGCCCGCCCAGTTTCGCCTGGTAAAGCGCCTTGTCGGCACGGTCAACCGATTCTTCTACAGAAACATCCGGGTCCAACAGGGTGAGGCCGACCGATACTGTGACGTGAACCGATCCCGTGCCGTTCGCCTCATGAGGGATCGAGGACGATTCCTCGCGCAATCGTTCGATCATGGCCCTGCCCGTTACAAGATCGGTGTCCTTCGCACAAAGCAGAAATTCTTCTCCGCCATAACGGAAGAGTTTGTCGTAGGGACGCAGGTGAGTGAGGACGTAGTGGGCGAACCCGACGAGCACCCGGTCGCCGATGGCGTGCCCGTGGGTGTCATTCACCTTCTTGAAATTGTCCAAATCCATCATCGCGACGCAACAGGAGTGAGCGTTCCGCTTCACAAACTCCCGTTCTTCACGTAATTTAGTCAGCATTCCAATGCGACTAGCTGCCCCGGTCAAGGGGTCCAGGTTATACAGCCCATCTTCGAGGTCGCGCTTGAGCGTCGTGATTTCCAGGCGCATGCGGTTCAGGGCGCTATCAAAGCGCTCATAATCCTGCAAGGAAATCGGCACTTGGCTGGCCGCCGCGCTCAGGAGCGTCGCGGCGTACTGGTGCATCCGCTGATGTTCGATGGCGATCTCCTCAAACCCGGGATGCGCATGCAGGTGCATAGAGCCTGGACCGTAATACCACTGGCCAAACCGGCATTTGCGATGAGCGTCCGCCTCCAAATCCCTTTGATCCGGTGGAAGACGGCAAATCAGGGTGCTATAAAGGCCGTCACACCACTGCCCATGGTTGAAGAGCGCCTGGTCCAATTCCGCCAGCGCCGTGCGCATGAGATCAGAGGAGAAATTGGAAATTGTGCTCACTGCCATCGCGCATTGCCCAGGACGAGCGCTAGTAATCCCGCTCTTATACCCATCTAGTCATGCATCGGCGAGGGATCGCCGATTGATTAGGGTGAATGCTTAGCCCCCGATGGATGGGCTTTGACAGAGGGGGAGCAATTACGGCCTTTCCTTGGCCCCGCGGAACTGGATTTTTCCGAAAGTCACCAGCCCGATTCTCTCCAGGTGCGTCAAATGTTTTGCGCGTCGTCTCGCTCGGCGGGCTACGCCGGTCGGCCACCCGATCAGGCAATGGAACCGGCAACGCCGGTTGCCGCGAGCGAACCGGAAGGGGAACCCGTGAACCCCGCGCCGGTCGACACCCCCGCATCTGCCCCCGCACCGCCTATCGGCACTCCCCGCGAGGGTATGGAGCAGGGTATGGGGCACGGTCTAGAGTCGAACCCATACCCTCCGGAACTACCGCACGGCTCACAAGCCGCGTGAAACTTGGGCTACCGCCTCAACTTATGCGCGCGCCCGTTGCCGTCTTACCGCTCCGGGCAACGGGCGCGCGCAACTGGCCTACGGGTTCCTTGCCCCGGCAACGAGCCGTTGCCGGAATGGGTGCGAACTAGCCTCAAGGAAATGAAATGGGTGGTTGCATGGCCGGAGGACGCTCCGGTGCAACCGCCTGCGGTGCCCTCACATCCGGCTGGAGCAACATCGGAGCTTCAGCGCCGGCTTACGGGATTCTGAAACAGACGCGTCACATCTATTTCCCCCGTCTCGGATACGGCAGCACCTGTCGCACCGTCCACGAGCACTCCCAGATTAAACCCATCTTCGACGCTGCGCGCGTAGCGGATCTCCCCCTTCAAATTCACACCCCGGCAGGTAATCGTAACCCGAGTACCCGGCGAAAGCGCCTGCGGGGAGCTGAAGCGAAGTCCTGAGGTCGAGACATCGATCAGGGTGATGAGAAACGGGCCGGGTCGCCCTTCGACGTGCATGATCGCCGATGCCTCGATGGGGTTCCGCTGACTCCTCCGTTGTTCCAGCCCGGATAGCGCAGCGGAGGTTTTGCTGTACATAGCGATTGACTCACGTTGGGCTGTTCATCAACTCGCGATAATCCGAACGGAACTCGGCAATGAACTGCGTAGGGTTCGTGATTTCGAGCGCCGCGAGGAGTCCATCGGTGACGCTTGGGTCAGGGGTACCAGGGAAAACAGAGAGAGTTTGAGCATCGGCAATCAGCGTCGCGCTCTTCACGACCGCGCCCAACGGCAACGGCTTTGTGAACTCGAAGCCGGTACACTGGCTGAAAAGGGCTGCTTCCTGGACTGCGGCCGGGAAATTCCAGCGGGACATTACCTCCGCTCCGACATCGAAATGCGTAAAGCCAAGGACGGACCGCTCCCGCTCGGTCAAGCTCAAATCGCCGCCCTGGTGAGCCATAATCGCCTTGAACTGGTCAGGTAGGCCGAACGCGACGACGAAGAGTCCGACATCATGCAGAAGGCCGGCCATGAACGCCCATTCCGGCTCGGCCGAAGGTGCGTTCCGGACGATGAGATCACTGAGTGCCGCCGAAGCGAGGGAGTGCGCATTAAACCGCGTCAGCGACCAACCGCTTGGGAGCCGCACCCCACTGAAGGAACGCGTGACGGATAGTCCGAGCAGGACATTCCTGGTCTTGTTGATGCCGAGGCGGGCGATGGCTTGGCGGACTGAGGCAACGGTGCTATACCCACCGTACATGGCCGAGTTCGCGATCGCGAGGACGGTACTGGCGATGACCACGTCCTGTTCGACGTTGGCCGCGAGCTGGGCGACTGTCAGCTCGTCACGCCGAAGGAATAATGCGAGCGTGCGTCGCAAAACGTCGGAAACCACCGGGAGACGATCCGCGGCCCGAAGCGCACGATCCTTCAGGCTGCTGGTCGTTTGCATCGGCTTTATGCATTAATCGTCAGCGATACCCGTACGCTGCATAGAATAATTGGATTTTATTTCTCCCGCAGTAAACGCCGACAACGGCAGAGCCGGGCACGAAAAGGCTCAGAGTTAAGCACAAAACTCGACCCGTAGTACCAGCGGCCGTTTGGTTTTGAGGCTCCCGTCTGATCGTGTGGACGCTGAGGAGGCGCCAAATGTCGTGGGCTTGCTTCTGTTATAAAACTTTCACGCCATCTGAACGCCCCGGTGACACTAAAGGTCCAAGGGAAATGGTCTGCCGCTGCATTCCTCCGATGTGCGCGGCGAGCTCCTAGTTGCGTGCGTCAAGTTCTGCAAAACGGTTAGAGTTAGGTTCCTCCAACCGGCGTCGCGCCGGATCAGCGATTTGAGGAAATCCTCCTGCTCCGCTAAATATGCGACCTTCTATTGGCGAAGTAGACGCCAGCCGCGCCAAAATATTTGCTGAAAAAGTTAGTGAGAATCTCGATAATAATGCCATGAGTACGCTCTCCTCGATTGGCGGCCCTCCCGGCGACGTCACTCGGGCAGGCCTCCCCGATTTACAGGGCACCGGCGTCGCGATCGACGGGAGAAGCGAGGCTGTTTCCACCGCCGCGCCTTTCGACGTTCAACTGTCACCTCTCGCCCAAGTGACGAGCACCCTCGAGCAGCTTCAGGGTGCTGATCCGATCAAATTCCGGGAGGTGGCCGAGCAAATCGCCGCAAATCTGCAAGCCGATGCCCACACGGCTGAGTCGGAGGGCGAGACGACAACAGCGAACTGGCTCAACCAGATCGCGAGCGCCTTTACGACTGCCTCGCAAAGCGGCAAGCTCCCCAACCTACAGGATTTGTTGGCCATCACGGCGGTGTAGGGTCCGCAATGGAGCAATGCGAAGGCGTTGCAGGCTTTCAAGTCATAGGTATGCCAACACCAATGCACTGGGAGGAGGCAGTTATAGCCTTTGGCCCGTGGACGTATATTTTGCCGGTAGATCCGTCGGTATCGAGGGGCAGGTCCCAGGCTTCCCAAATCTGCTTGTCGCACGAAAGTCCACGTCTAAAGCTCCCTCCGAAACTTTTGATTCAATAACTTGGTTCTGACCTAAAGCGTCCGATCTATCGAGCCGCGATTCTGAGCGGAAGCACTA
>CAWISY010000224.1:0-12740 GCA_963838455.1 Bryobacterales bacterium | reverse complement strand
TGTTATATTGCCTGTTTCTTGGTTCAGTTCAGTATTGCTGAATCCTTGGACGGCGTCACCCGCACCGCCTGGTAAAAGCTGACTCCCTCCAGATGCTCCAGGCCCTTCAAAATCGGATGGCCGGAATCGGTCTCGGAAACCGTCAGGAACCGCTCGCCTTCCCGCGACGCGTAGCTTGCGCCGGTTTGAATCGCATCGCCTTCCACCGGAACCTTCGGTGTCGCCACCGACGCCGGACCCAGAATCACCAGCATCGACTTGCCGGAGTTCACGTACTTCGCCAAGTTGTCTTCGAGTCCCGGCGGCAGCGGCCCCAGATCGTTCAGCACCACCAGCGAATATCCCGCCAGGTTCGCCGTTGTCGCGACCTCCGGCCGTTGCGTCTCCAACGCGAACGCCGCATCCGTCGAGGAATCCAGCGCCGCGCGGTAATACAGCGGCGCATACGCATTCCGCCCGTTATCGATAAACAGGATCTTCTTCGGATCGCGCCGCTCTACGGAGAACGGGAAACTGTCGTCGCCCGGCAGCGCATCCGCCGAATCGATCTTGATCTCGCAGTGATTGAACCCGTAGGAAACCGGTAGCTGACTGAATTCCACTTGCGCGCTTCCGTTAGCCGGCACATCCACCTGCTTCGATTCCGTCACGTGCCCGTTCAGCACCAAGGACACCGTCCGCTTCGCCGCCGGAGTTCCGAACCCCGCAATGCGAGCCTGTATATGCACACGTTTCGGATCGTACACATGCACCGGAGCATTCACGCTCTCCACCGTCCAATTCGGAATCTGGCCGCCCACCGGATGCAGAATCAGCGACGTGTCTCCGGCCAGCCGCAGATCCGTGAATCCCGGCGGCAGCGCGCTCTTCTGAAGATCGCTGATCAGGTGCAGCTCAATCGGCATCTTGGTCGATTCCGCCAGCGTCCGAGTGAACCGCGCCAACTCCCCGAAGCTCCCGCGGCCGTCGGTCTCCTTGATCGCCGCAACCCCTCCGCGCAGCTCCGTCGGATCGTTCGTCTGCCCGGTCATCGCCTGCACCGTTCCGCTCAGCGCCACCACCTGCGTCGCCGTGGTGGCCGGAATCCCCGAGATCACGTCCATCGCCATCTGCTTGGCTTTATCCAGCCGCGATTGACCTCCTTGCGTAGCCCGCATGCTGAACGAATTGTCCACCGCAATTACCACCAGCTTCTTGCCCGCAGCCTTCGGCGTCGCCCGGTTGATGAACGGATTGGCGAACAGCAAGGCGAGCAGAACCAGCATCAGCGTCCGCAAAATGAACAGGAGGATGTGGTCCAGCCTGCGATGCACCACCGAGCTCTGCTCGCGCCTCTCGAAGAACATCAGCGACGGGAACGGCCGCGGATCCATCTTGTGCCGCTTCAGCAGGTGCAGCCAGATCGGCAGCCCGACCGCCGCGACGCCGGCCAGGAACCAGGGGGACAAAAAACCCATCTACAACCTCCCTGTGCGCAGGGCCAGGTATTCGCGCAGCGCCGCATCCAGAGGGCGCGACGTGTCCACCAGGAAATACTCCAGTCCCGCTCCCTTGGCCTTGCTCTCGATGTCGGCCAGGTGCGCGTTCATCTTCTCGCGATATTCGTGCGAGGCGTAATCAGGAGTCACCTCCATCGTCTCGCCCGTCTCCAGATCCTCGAACATCACCGGGTGCTTCAGCTTCGGCCGGATCTCCTCCGGGTCCAGCAGGTGGAACAGCACCACTTCATTGCCGCGGAATTTGAGCGGGGTCACCATCTCGATCACTTTTTCCGGAGCTTCCCAGAAATCGGAGATCACCACCACCATGCCGCGCCGCCGCAGGAAATCCATCAGGTGGCTGAACGGCCGCACCAGGTCCGTCCGCTTGCCCGCCTGCGCTTCCTCGACTCCGTGCAGCAGCCGGTGCATCTGCCCCTGCCGCGTCGACGGCGACACAAAATTCCGCACCTCGTCGTCGAACACGATCAGGCCCGCCGCGTCGCGTTGCAGGTGCGCCAGGTACAGCACGCTCGCCGCCAGGAACTTCGCATATTCCAGCTTCTGGATGTTCTTCGAGCCGTACTTCATTGACCCGCTCGTATCCATCAGCACATTCACCTGGCAATTGGTCTCGCCGCGGTAGCGCTTCAGGTACATGCGCTCCGTGCGCGCGAACACGTTCCAGTCCACGTGGCGCAGATCGTCGCCAGGATTGTAGGCGCGATACTCCGCAAACTCCTGGCTGAAGCCGAAGTCCGGCGACTTGTGCAGGCCGGAGATGAAACCGTCGACAACCGTCTTGGCCACCAGGTCCAGACTGCTCAGGCCGGCCAACACCGCGGGATCGAGAAAACGTTGCAGCATGAGGAACCCGGTTCGCTTCTACACACTAATCGCGGGGAGCGGGTATCGCCTCCAGCAGCTTCTTCAAGATGTCGTCCTGCGTCAATTTATCCGACTCCGCCTGGAAGTTGAGCAGAATGCGGTGCCGCAGAATCGGCCGCACCAGCGCCTGCACGTCCTGATAGGAGACGTGATAGCGCCCCTGCATCAGCGCCCGCGCTTTAGAAGTCAGCACCAGGTTCTGCGTGGCGCGCACGCTGGCGCCGAAGTTGACGTACTTCTTCACGAAATCCGGCGCCGTCGGATCCGTGGCGCGCGTCGCGCGCACCAGTTGCACCGCGTACTTCGCCACCGAGTCGGCGATCGGCACCATGCGCACCAGTTGCTGGAAGTCCAGAATCTCTTCCGCGGTGGTCACCGTCGCGGCTTCGTCGCGCTTGGTCTTGGTGGTCAGGTCCAGAACCTCCAGCTCATGCTCCGCCGACAAATAATCCAGCAGCACATTGAAGATGAAACGATCCAACTGCGCTTCCGGCAGCGGATACGTTCCTTCCAGCTCGATCGGATTCTGCGTCGCCAGCACGAAGAACGGAGGCGCGATCTTGTAATGATTGCCACGCACCGTGCACGATAGCTCCTGCATCGCTTCGAGCAGCGCCGATTGCGTCTTGGGAGGCGTACGGTTGATTTCGTCCGCTAGCAGCACGTTGGCGAAAATCGGGCCGGGCACGAACGTCCAGGTGCGATGCCCCGTCCCCGGCTCCTCTTCGATGATGTCGGTGCCGGTGATGTCGGAGGGCATCAGGTCGGGCGTGAACTGAATGCGCCGGAACTGCAGGCCCAGAATGTTGGCCAGCGTCCTTACCAGCAGCGTCTTGGCGGTGCCCGGAAGACCCGTGATCAGGCAGTGGCCGCCCACAAACAGAGCGATCATCACCTGCTCAATCACTTCGTCCTGGCCTACAATGACGCGGTGCACCTGCGTCACGATCTGCTCGCGGACCCTCTGGAACCGTGCGACACGGTCCTTCAGATCGCCGGCGATATCTGGTGTTTGTATGGGGAGTGTTGACATTCCTTTTGACCTATTTCTTGGTGCTTTGTTGTTTTGCGTTCAGTTCCAGCAATAGCTTTTCCGCGTCGCGAAACCCGGGCGCGGTTTCGAGCGAGGACAGCACTTCATCCATCGCCTTGTCGTCGTTGTGCGCCGCTTCATACGCTTTGGCCAGGTTGTAATGCGCCCCAGCCGGATCCACCGGCTTCAGCGCCACCACGGCTCCGTATTCGAGCACGGCTCCCTTCGCATCGCCCAGTTGCATATCCAGATCGCCCAGCATCTGGTGTTCTTTTTCGTCGCGCAGATAAATGTAGTTGATCTTTTCGAGTGTGGTCTGCGCCGCTTTTTTATCGCCCGCGGCGATCTGCATCGTCGCCAGTTCGCGCAGCGTATCCGGATTCCGCCCGCCGATGTCGGCGTAGCGCTTCAACTGTTCAATGGCCTTGCCGCTGTCCTTCTGGGCCTCGTACGCCTTGGCCAGAGCCTCATACACGCTGCCGGCTTCGACGTAATCCGAATAAATGTCGCGGATCGCCGTGCCGTCCTTGATCACCGCGGCCCAATCCTTGGTCTTGACCTCTTCGTTGAGCTGGCGGATGCCCTTGGTCCAGGTATCGAAACCGTCGACAGCCGTCTTGGTCTGCGCCTCCACCCAGGGGATGAACTGCTTGTCGAAATCCGCCGTCGACATCTTGAGTTCCTTCTGGATCACCTGCTCGGTGGTCATGTTGTTGGCGAAGTCCTGGATCATCTTGAGCACCGTGTCGTAGCCGAACTTCTCCACGATGTAAGTGATCGTCCGGCCGCCCTGATAGTAGCTGACGATCACCTGCTCCGGATAAGTCGGATGCACGTAGCCCCGCTCCAGATCGGCCAGCGGCAGCAGCTTCTTCGCCTTCACGGCCTGCAGACTGGCATGGTCGAAGCGATCGCCCCAATCCGGATGGATCGCCGTCTCCTCATACACCGCCAAGCCTTCGGTGAACCAGCGCGGCACCTTGCTGTTGGTCATCGACAGCACGTACACGTGGCTCATCTCGTGCCACAACGTCGTCGCCCAATGGAATGTCCCCGGACCGCGCTGCGGATCGGCCGCGGTGGGCGAATCCATCGCCACCGTCGTGTTGAACGTCACACCCAGAGCTCCCAGCCCCGGCATGCCCATGGTCCGCACCGCGAAATCTTCGTGATTCGGATACGCCTCAACCTGCACCGGCACCGTCAGATGATACTTGTACTTCTTCTCGTAAGTCTTGATGATTTCATCCAGTTCAGCCTGCAAATACGGCCGCACCAGCGCCGATTCGTTCTTCGGAATCTTGAGAACCGTCGTCGGCGTTTTGAACGTGTCGAAATCCTTGTAGCTGTTCATCAGGTTCAGCGTGTTCTGCGTCGCCCGATCCTGAAACCCTTCGTTCCAGCAGCGGTCAAGCTCGGCCTGGGCTTCGTCTTCCTTGCCCAGCCGCATCAGGTTGATGCCCAGCTCGCTGCGCGCGCTCGCCAATTCCGGCTGCACTTCCAGCGCCTTGCGGAAATACAAAATCCCTTCCGTGTAGCGCCGGTTGATCACGAAGTAATGACCGGCAAACTGGTACGCCTCTCCGTAATGCGGATTCACTTTGAAGATCTTGTCGATCCACGGCGAGCTGGTATTGATCTGTCCCTCCGGCGGCGCCGAGGGTTTGCCATTCTTCCAATCGAGCGTAGCCAGCACCGCCATCGCGTCGAACGCCTCCGGCGAAATCGCGATCGCTTTGTTGGCTTCTTCGATTGCCTTGGCGTCGTTGTTGTCTTCGAGCGCCGACTCCGCAATCAGCTCGTGCGCCTCCACCAGCTTCGGATCGACTTCGAGCGCGGCGTTCGCCATCTTCTCCGCGTCCTGGAAATCCTCCTCGGCGATTCTCGCCAAGCCCAGCATCGCGCCCGTATTCTTTTCATCAATCTTCAGCGCCGCCTGGAACTGATCGCTGCCGTCGCTCGGCGTGCCCGTGGGAGCCGCAAACAGAAACATCCCGTACCGAACCTTCAGATTCGCGTCATTGGGACGCCCGTCGATCGCATCATTGAACGCATTGAACGCGCCCTTATAATCTTTGAGTCCGTACAATCCCTCGGCGCGAATCGCCGGATTGTTGGACCGCTCCAGCCCCTGCCAGCACGCGTTCAGACCCGGGTCGCCATGCTTGCGCAGCGTCTCGCAGTGCGTCACCGCCGCAATCTCCGCCGCAGTGGTCGGAGGCAGCGCAGGTTTTGCGGTCGCTGCCTTTTTCCCGCCAGCAGGAGGCGCCTGCCCAGCTAGCGAAAACGCGATCAGGAAGCCCGCCAACGACAAACCCGCCACGCGCAGTTTCATTTATCGAGCTCCGCCTGCGTCTGCGCCCGGTCGATCATCAGCGTCTGCAACTGCTTCCGGTAATCCTGCGGATCGATCGAGGCCTTCTCATACTTCAGCTCGTCCAGCTTTTCGTCGAGCTCCTCCATATGCTTCAGCAGCGCCTGCTTGGCAGGATCTTTGGCGATCGCCGCAGCCTTGCCTAGCCGCATCAGGACGAACGTGTTGGCCGCGCGTCCTTCTCCGTTGTCGGTGGACGGATCCTTCACGCCCTCGCCCTTGCCCGCATCTTCGATCACCGCATGCTCAGTCGCCAGGCGATTCTGCGTCACGAAAAACTTGTCCACTTTGGCCTGCGCGTATTTGAACGCTTCCAGCGCGGAGATCGCATCGTTCTTGTCCGTATCCGCGGCCGGATCTTCCAGCGCCTCGATCCAATACCGCGGGAAAATCGCCACCGAGCTCTTCTCCGTGCCGGTCTTCGTGGCCGCGATCACCACCCGCTTCGGCTTCTCCAGAATCGGAATCGCCCCGCCGCTCGAAGTGGTCATGTCCACGATCAACTGCCGCGCCGGGATTTTGTCCAGCAACAATCCCAAATCTGTCGCGGAAATATCCGGTCCCGGCAGCGCCAGCTTGTACTCGCGATCGTCGAAGGTTCCGTGGCCGATCAGCGTGATCACCACCTGGTCGTCGGGTTTGGTCGATGCCAGCGCGCGCAGCTTGGCTTCCACATTCGCCTTGGTCGCCTGCGCACCGTACAGCGTATCCACCTTGGACGACGGATCGCTTTTGTAGATCTTGTCCAGTTGCTTGGCCCAATCTTCAAAGCGGTTTTCGAACTCCGTCTCGCCGCCCAGGCCCGCCACCGTCACGAAATACGAATCCGCGCGAGCCGTCACCGCCGCCAGCGCCAGCACACCGACCACAAAGGACTGTCTCAAATCACACCCCACTTCTCTACAATCACTCCGCGACGCCGATGCATTTCCGACCCGCGACCGCAAACTGTGCCGCGACCGGGGCGCCCTCTGGGCCGAGCGGTTTTTTCCTTCTCCGCATCCCGCTAAATCACACCCCACTTCCGCCGCAGCGTCCACTCCGCCGCACGCAGCCCGGCGATCAACAGAAAAATCACCGGCATATCCCACAAATCGCGCGTTTCGCGAACGGTGATGCCGGCTTCTGAATAGGTGATGTCCTTGGCCAGCTTCCCCGCTTCATCCGGTCTATAATACCTCCCGCCGGTCTCCGACGAAAGCTTCTCCAGCAAATCCCGATTCTGCTCCACGTGAAAATGTTCCGCCACTCCGTCCTCGCGCCGGAAGTTGATCGTGTCCGAGCCTAAGTCCTCCGTCCCGCGCTTGGCCGAAATCTCCACTGTGTAAGCTCCTGCCGCCGGCGTCGTCCAGTCCGCTGAGTACACGCCCAGCTCCAGCGGCTCCGGCCGCATATCGACCATTTCAGTCAGACCATTCGGCCCCAGGATGTGCGCCTCCACGCTCGCGTCGCCCGCCGGAAGGTACGTCGTGTCGCGAACCTCGGCCCGCAGCTTTACCTGCGCGACATCGGAGATCACCGCATGCGGCGTCGATCCCATCACCCGCTTCGGCGTATCGTTCACCAGCCAGCGCAGCAACTGGCGATAGAAAATCTCGTGATCCATGTTTTCCGTCGGCTGCAGCATCTGCCAGCGCCAGCTCCCCGCTGTGGCGAACACCGCCGTGCGCCCGCGCCCGAACGGTTCCGTGATCAGCAGCGGGAGCTTCGCCCCTCCGCCGCCCTTGGGGATCGAATACGCCAGCACCGTCGCGCCCGGCTTGGGCTTGCCCGGATCCTGGAAGTTCATCAGGTACGGCAGCTTCTTCCAATGCTCCGCGTTCTTGTCCGGATCACCGGAGGCATCGATGCGCGTGATCAGGCTCTCCCGCCCTTCTTGCGATAGTTCAACATCGGCCGCGTCGATGACGTAGGTCTTCGACTTCCGGTCCGGCAGCACCACCGGCAGCAGGTCGTTCAACCCGCTCTTCGAATACCCTCCATCCGCCAGCGAATCCTTGCCGCCCAGCAGCAGCAACCCTCCGCCGCGCCGGTCGACAAACTCGTGAATCAGCGTCTGCTGCTCCGGCTTGAGGTACGCCTGGTCCACGCTGCCTAAAATCAACGCTTCATACTGGAACAGCTCCTGAACCTTGCTCGGAAACCCGTCCACCAGGTCCGTGTTCGCATCCTGATCGGTCAGCAACTGCCGGTACAACTTATCCTGAGTGGTGCGCAGATCGGTGGTCAGGCGGATGGTCTTGTCGTCCTCCACAGCCCGGCGGAGAAACTTGAACTCCCACCTCGGTTCTCCTTCAAAATAAAGGATTCTAGGCTTGCGGTCATCCACGCTCACCAGCTCGGTGACCTTGTTGTTCTGCGTGTTTTCTTCGTTGGGCAGCGGATCGACGTAGATCTCGATCGTCTTCACCCCCGCCGGACCCGCACTGAACAGCACCTGCTCCACTTGCTCCACTCCGTCCGGCTTCAACGTAACCGCCTTCTCCGTCAGGATCTTCGAGCCCTCTTTTACCCGGATACTTACCTTTTCACCGGCGTAGCCGTGCTGATGCAGATGCACCATCGCCGCCAGCCGGGATTCCGGCAAAGCGCGCGGAGCAACCTCTGCGTCGGTGATCTCTAAGTCATGCGCCAGCTTCTCTTTACCGAATCCAATCGTATGTACCGGAATACGCTGGCGCCGGATCTCGGAAATGGTGTCCAGATCGATGCCGCCGGAGTTGTCCGCGCCATCGCTCAACACCACCATGGCCCCGATCGGCAGGCTCGCCGCGTCTTCCACCACCTGCTTCAGGCTCTCGCCGATGTGCGTGGCCGTGCCCTGCGCCGTCACCTGATCCAGCTTGTCGATCCGCTCCAGGTGATCGCTCATGCGATACAGCCTTACTTGAAATTTAGCTTGTAGATCTTTGATGAGGGAGGAATTGAGGATGTTCACGGCGGCGTCGCGCCGGGTCGAGGATCCCTCGTCCGGAATGGCCATGCTGCCCGAATCGTCCACCACCACGGCCACGATGTTCTGCTGCGGTTTGAGCGTCGCGATGCTCAGTGCCGGGTGCCACAAAAGGAACAGCAGCAGCGCCGCCATCGCCGTCTGCAACAGCCACACCAGCGCCGACCGAATCCCGCCCATCCGCGGACCGTCAGCGCTCGTCCTCCTCGCCGACCCCGGCCGCCATACCAGCCACGCCAAACCCGCCGCCGCCGCCAGCAGAGCCACCACCAGCACCCACATCGGCCACCCGCTCAATAGAACGAAGGTGCCTCGCGAGAACACTTGCGAAGGGTACTTGAATAAGAACTCGAACATGAATCCGCGCGCGCCCCTTTCGCCTCTTCAATGAGTCAAATCATACATGACGTAATTCACCGCCACTCGATACGCCAGCCCAGCCCACTTTTCCGGATAGCGCGGATCGTCGGACCACTCCCAAGCGTCACCCAAGTCCATGTTGTGGCAGATCGCCACCATCACCCGCCCGTTATCGTCGTAGATTCCCCGCCAGTGCGGATCGAACCCGTCATACTCGTAGGTCTTCCCGCTGATCGACCATTGCCAGCCCGGAACCTGAAAACGGTCGTCTAACTCATATATGACGTGGAAGATGGGGTCCTTGTTATCAAGATCCACGATCTTCCTGTTGGGAAACACTTTCTCCATGTTGCGCCGGAACACGTCCCACTCGACCGTCCCGTGGAAATCGTCCACCATCAGGAACCCGCCGCGCAGCAGGTAATCGCGGAGTTGATCCGTCATCGCGTCGGTCAGAGCCCAGTGCCCCGGCTCAACAGAATACAGCATCGGCCAGTTGTAAATGTCGTCGCTGCCGTCGAGCGCCACCACCTGCTCTACGCTCCGCGCGTCGATGCGCGTCAGCCGGCGGATGCCGGCCAGCAGATGCCGGTCGGAGCGGGGATAGTCGATGGTCCAGTTCAGCGGCCCGCCGTCGACGGGGTTGCCGAACGGATCGTACCAATGGTGAAGAGTGCCGGTGGCAGGGTAGCGCAGCCGGGCCCGGGCCCAGTCCGTCTTCTGGTCCCAATCGGCCGGAAGCGGGAACTTCTCCCGTTCGTCGATGTTATATTCGCGGCCTTCGTACTCGCGGAATGGCTTCTGTGCTAGCAGCACGCCCCAAACTCCAAGGCTCGCCATTACCACCGCAAAAGCCGTGCGAAGACGCATCCATAACCCTCAGGTGTCCAACAGCATAGCACAGAGCCGCGACGAGCCCAAACAGAGCCGCGACCGTGGCGCCCTCTGGGCCGAGCGGTCCTCAATGGCTCAAATCATAAATGAAATAATTCATCGCGATGCGGTACGCCAGCGACGCCCAACGCTCTTCATACTGAGGCTCATCGGAATGCTCCCAGGCATCACCCAAATCCATGTTATGGCAGATTGCCACCACCACGCGCCCGTGATCGTCGCGAATGCCGCGCCAGTGCGGCTCCTTGCCCGTCGGGCCTTTCTCATAAGTGATCCCGGTCTGGAAATACTGCGCGCCGGGAACCTGGAAGCGATCATTCAGATCGTACAGAGTGTGGAAAATCGCGTCGCCGCTGGGCAGGTCTTCAATCGGACGGTCGGGAAACACCAGGCTCATGCTCGCGACAAAGTTTTCCCATTCGTTGATGTACTCGCCGTCGTTGATCTGGTGGTCGCGCGCGTTGGAGCCGTGGAAATCATCCACCATCAGGAATCCGCCGCGCAGCAGGAAATCCCGGAGCTGCCCCGCCTGATCCGCCGGCAGCCTCCAGTGCCCCACCTCCACCGCGTACAGCATCGGCCAATTGAAAATTTCGTCGCTGCCGTCGAGCGAAACCACCTGCTCCACCGAGCGCGTGTCGATCCGCGTCAGCCGCCGCACTCCCGCCAGCAGATGCCGGTCTGAGCGCGGATAATCCATGGTCCAATAGCCCGCAAAGGCGCTGCCGTCACGGTTGTAAAGCGCCCGCGTGGGATAACCAAGGACGTCCGGATAGCGCAGCCGTGCCCGCGTCCAATCCGTCTTTTCCTGATAGTCGGTGGGCAGCGGGAAATCGTTGTACTCGATCGCGGGCCATTCCTTGAACGGCTTCTGTGCGAGCAGAGTGCCGAACAGGCACAACAGACCACAAACAGTAAGTAGCCCGCAAAGGGCCGCCCGCGGCCCTCGATTAAGGGGGGTAACAGCCGGTCTGGCCACGAGGCAGGCTCCGTTTTGCGGGCTGTTCCTCAGAGGTATTACGTTGCGGAATCGCATGCCACGGCCACTGCGATTCCTACAGTAGCATAGGCGGCCTGTTGGCCGATTTAGTCACGCGCTCAAACGCTTAATTCGACGCCTTGCTCGCGTCCCAGCTCGCCACGTTGCGATTGGTCTTCCAGTAGCTATCGCCCCACCAGGCGTCCTTCGAATCCTTGGAATCGGTCTTGGCCGATGCCGTCTTCTCGGCCGAATCCTTCTTCACCGGCGTCTTACCGGTGTGCTCCTCAATGGTGCTCAGCACGCTGCTCGCGGCCGGCTTGGCCAGCGACAGCGTCATGGTCTGCACATCGCCCAGACCGTTCTTGAACTGCAGCGTCAGAAGCTGCGTCTCGCTCTTGTGGAAGCGGTTCAGAACCTTCAGCGGTCCGGGAAGGCCGCCCTCGTGGCTATGCTCCTGCGTCGCGCCCAGTTCCGCCCGCGAGATGTTGGCATACGGCACCGCCACGTCCGCGAGGCCGGTGCGGAACGTGATCGACTTCTGGTCCGAGAACACCAAAGTCCCTCCCGTGTTGGGCTTGAGCGAGGGCACGTTGCCGTCGACATACGTCGTGTTCTCCGGCCGAGGCGTGATCCCCGCCGTGGACGGGCTGCTCGCCGTGTCGGAAGCAAAGCCGCTCATGGAAACGACGAAGAATGCCGCGAAACAAGCTGTTTTGGTCATGGTCTGAAGGTGATCCTTTCCCTGAGGTCTGAGATCGGCAGAGAGCGGGAAAACCTTTAGTCCTTCGCGCCCGATAGTACTGGTGTCCCCCACCCGCTTCCGCCGCCATTCACCCTAGTACCCTGGCTGCGGAAGGTACAGCTAAGTCCTTGGGCAACAATATGTTAGGTACTTAAAACCTATTGCTGATGAACCTTCTCTACGGTTAAACTTTGACCGATGGGAACGCCGGACGCCATGATCGAGCAAGTCATTACCATTTCTGTGATCGTCAGCTCGATCCTTCTCCTGTCCTATTGGTCCCGCTACATGCTCCGTTTGATCTTGAGTGGCATCCGCAAAGTTCAACGGCCACGGCCGGGCGGCGGGAAGGCTTTGGACGGGCTGAAGGAATTGCTGGACCTTGACAACGCGGCATTGAATCGCGTGATGAATCGCCCCGATCGCCTGCTTAAACGGAGAGGAGGGCGGTGACTGTGTCGAAACGGGTTTATGCCGCGAGCCAGATCACTGCCAAGGAACAGGGCCGGCACATGCGTGCGGATTGGCCAGGTGTTGGGTTATGAATTTGTTCTCCCAGATCCTGTACGACGCCGACACCGCTGTCCAATGTCTTCTGCTCGTTCTTGTATTACGGTGCCGCCTTCGAAAATACGCCGTATTCGTGCTTTACGTGCTTGGCGAATTCGCAGCGGACGTATGCGAAGGGATCGCCTACTATCGTCCCGGCTGGGAGAGCCCCTTCTATCGCAAGCTCTACTGGACCGATCACATGACCCTGGAACTACTTTTGCTCTTGCTGGTGATCAGCTTCACATATGGGGCGCTCCAAGGCAGTCCACTGCGGTCCAAGGCGACAAAAGCAATCGCAATCATCGTCGGGGTGACCCTCGCCTTGCCCTTTGCCATGCTGCACAATCATTACAGCAAGACGTACGGATTCTTCACCAGTAAGTGGTTCCAGCACACCATTCAGATCTGGAGCTTCGGAGCCGCGATCATGAATCTGGTTCTGTGGACTGCGCTCCTAACCAGCCGCCGCCGCGACCTCCAGCTA
>CAWISY010000223.1:0-25837 GCA_963838455.1 Bryobacterales bacterium | reverse complement strand
GTTGGCGTTGTTGTTGGTGAGCTGCTGCTCCACCTGGGACAGACTCAGGCCGTAGGCGATCAGCTTGCCGGGGTCGACGCGGACCTGGTATTCGCGGGTAGGTCCACCGAAGCTGGCCACATCGACGACGTTTTGCACCGCCTTGAAGTTCTTTTCGATAACCCAGTCTTCGAGCGACTTCAATTCCATCACGTCGTACGCAGGATTGGTGCTGTGGAGCGTGAAAAAGTAAATCTGTCCGACGGGGCTCCAGTCGGTGCCGATTTGCGGCTGCACGCTGGGCGGGAGGGTCACTTGCGAAAGCCGCTCCAGAACGCGCTCCCGGTTCCAGGCGTTCTGTTCTTCATCGTCGAAGATCAGCTTGACGTCGGAGAGTCCAAACAGGGAAAAGGACCGCAGGTGCGTGATGTGGGGCACGCCGTTCATTACGATCTCGAGCGGGACGGTGACCTGTTGCTCTATCTGCTCGGCGGAGATACCTGGCCATTGGGTGATGATTTCTACGTAGTTGTTGGCGACATCCGGATAGGCCTCGACGGGGAGATTGTGGAAGGCGATTGCGCCCCACACAAACAGCAGGACAGCCGCCGCAAGAACCAGGAGACGATTGTTTAAAGCGAAGTCTACAAGTTTGCGGATCACTAAGCCGAACTGTAGCGGGTTCGCGTCCGTCCTGCCAGATATCTTATGCTTGGGTCAAAAGATGGCGCTTGGGTCACAAGAAGGCGGAGAGATAATCACTTGATCGCAGCGCGCGGGCGCCGCGCCGCAGGATAATCTTTGGATTTCGCGGCTTCACGAATCCCTCAGAACTCATAAAAGATTCCTGTAGTGCTCCAGCGCCACCCGCACCAACTGGCTGCGCGTGCGCACTCCGGTCTTCGTAAATAGCTGCTGCAGCGTGTTTTTCACTCCGCTCTCGGAGAGGTTCATGCGCGCAGCGATTTCTTTATTGGCTAGGCCCTGCACCAGGTAGCGGAGAACGTCGGTTTCACGAGCGGTCAGCGGAACCTGCTCCACCTCTTCCGGCGCCGGGGCCGAGGATTCTCCGGTGTCCTCGGTCACGTCGGCGATGATGGCCGCGAGCTTGGGAGCACCGCCTTCTTTATACGTGGAGAACCAGACGTCGGCAACAAAGATCTCGCCGTTGCCGCGATGGCCGCGGCACTGCATGGTGGCTCGAAACTGAGGCGCCTCCTCCCAGCGCAACGCGTGGTGCAGCTCCGGCAGGAAGGCGGCGATGGGGGTCCCCACCAGATTCCCGTCGGGCGGGACCAGGAGCTCCGCTGCGGCTTCGTTCGCGAGCTCGATGAAGCCGCGCTCGTCGACGGTGACAATGGCGGCGGAACTGGTTTCGACCAGGGCACGCAGCCGCTCCTGCGCCGCCAGGCTAATCCTATGTGCTTCAATGCTTAGGCGCCGGTTGCGGCTGAGCTCCGCCACGAATAGGCCGCATCCGGCCAGGGCCAAAGATTCGAAGGAGAAGCGGATGGAGGAGCGGGGCAGAGAGCTGAAGATTTCCGCCAGCACCGCGCAGATGACTCCGATCACAGCTACGGACCAGCGCGGGAGGAATCCGGCGACCAGCATGATGGGAAACAGGTAGAGGAAGCCCAAGGAAACGTAAGGCATGGTCCACCAATCGATCAGCGCAACCAAAAGAGTGATGGCCCCGGCTAGCAGCAAAACCGGAATGCGATTCCGCTCCTCCCAAACTCGCTCCAAACGCGGCATTTTTCTTTGAACGGGCGCATTAAGAAGAAAGCCGCCCTCAGCCTTCATCATCGCAGGTCCATGGATTTGCCGATGCCCGATACGGCGCTGTGCTGACCTTGACAAGGTGCAATTATCGCACCGCCGTTCGGTTCCGGGCAGCAATCAAGCGATTATGGCACTGGATCCTGCGCCGATCTTTTGCCGGAGTCTGCTGATCCTTTGCCGGACTCCGAAAGATTTGGAAAACCTACTGGCGAGAAGGGATGTAGATGTGGGTTCGGTGCCTTCACAAAAAACCAACAAGCCGCTGAGCGAACTCAGCGGCTTGCCGTACAAAACCAGATCGATGGGAGCCAGGCTCTACGCCTTGCGTTTGCGCCACCGGCCTGCAGCGCCGAGGCCCATAAGCACCGAACCCAGCAAGATCATTGCGGAAGGTTCAGGAGTAGGCGTGGTCTCCGTCAAATTCACGCTGGTGAGCAAGTCGCCTACGTTTCCAGCAGTTTCGCTGAGGTACTCGACGTAATAGGTTCCGACGCCAACGCTCAGCGAACCGCTGGTGACATTGCTGACGGTGTTCACCGTGCCGGGCGTCACACTGTCGGTGTAGCAGTTCGCGTTCGCCTGATACGCGCTGACGGTGGCTTCTCCGGTGAAACAGGAGCTATTACCGAACACGATCAACACGCTTGCGGCGGTGGTTCGCCCGCTGCCGGCAGAGCTTCCGTTGGCGCAGGGAGCCGCGGTACCCGGCGTCAGGCCGCCGCTGGCGACAGCGTTGCTGCACATATAGCCGCTAGAGCCGAGGATTCCGGAACTAAGCACAACGGTTCCGGCGGTGGTAACGTTCACGGTCGCCCGCAAGGCGCCCTGGTCGACGCCGTTGGTGGCGGCGGTGCCATCCAGGTCAATACAATCGACCGTGCCGCTGGAAGCGCAAATACCTTCATACGGAATCAAGTCGAAGTTGAAGTTAATATTGGGAACCGGAGTAATGTTTCCCAGCACATCGACGTTGCTCACGCAGCCTAAGCCGCTGGCGCAAGCGGAATTTAGCGAATTGTCGATGGTTGAGAAGTAGGAGTCGACAGTCCCGGAAAGGGACTGCTGCTCTTGATAGCTTGCTGCGCCCACGATGCCAGTGCATGATCCGGCGGTGTTCGTGCACGCCGTCACACTGCTGAACGTGTCGTTGTTAATCAGGTTGATAGTCCCAGCCTTTAGGGGGCTGGACGCTAGTACAGCAGCGACCATCACTGCCGCAGCGCTAAGTGCTTTGAAGTGAGACATTTTAAAGAAGTTCCTCCGGCCTTTTCGTCCTACAGTAGGCACAAGCTCACAGCTCCCGGCTCTTCCTATCTTCTACGCTACTATGGATAGGTTAATGATACGGATATAACTGGCTCACTGTCAAGTAGTACTTTTGCGCGGTACCACCCGGAATTGTACCTGTTTATGCCCCAGGGTTGTTCGCGCTTACAAAACCACGGCCCTACGTGGAAACCTTGGAACTAGCGCCCCTTGAGCGACTTGCGGAGGCGGGCTGCGGAGTTCCGCAGAAGCGCCATGGGCGTGAATTTCGGGGTCTCGGGCCCTGTGGATGGCGCCAAATCGGACGGGGCCGCTTGGGCCGCAGGTACTACGGGGTCATCCGGGAACACGACACCCGGGCGGTGCTGAAACAGCGTATCGTGGACTTCCCGGACTTCCTCCTCCGGCCGCCCGTTGGTGTAGTAGTACAGGGCCAGCGATTTGCGGGTGCGCTCCGGCGGGCACGTTAGAGGCAAAGGGTGACCGTGGTAGGAGCTTGAGGTGGTGTTGAAAATGGCGCAGCGGTTGAAGACGGGCAGAATCTTGCGGACGGCCTCGGACATGTCGCGATTCCAGAGCTCCAGGTGGCCGCCGTACTCCTCCGGCCACTCCTGATTGAGATACAGCAGCAGGTTGATGCGGCGATCCAATTTGAGCTTGGGATGGCGGTTAAAATCGGCATGTACTTCAAGAAATCCGCCGCTTTTTATCTGGTGCAGACCTCCGCCGAAGAAGTACGGGTCGGGAATCAGGCCCTGGATGCCGGTGAGCTCCTCCAGGAATTGGAGCGCCGGCCGGCTGTTAAAAAAGTACAGAATTTCGCGGATCGGGTCCGGCATTTCCTCGGCGGCGCCGAATCCCAGCTTGGCTTCGCGAGGGTTGGAAAATTCCCTCCAGGCGAGCTGCTGCGGCTGAGGAAACTCCCGCAGAGCTGCCTGGGCTACCGGGCCGGGCAAGAAATCATCCAGAAAGATATTTGGGAAAGGCGCGTTGTTGCGATACTCGCCGGCTTTCTCCTGGGCCAGGGCCTGGAGATGGGCGGTGAAATCAGGACTCAGCAGTTCGGTCATATGCGGCGCGCAAGCCGGCCCGACCGGAGCGCAGTACGAAGCACCCAGGCCGCGGCCAGAATCAGGGTAAACCAGCTTAACGCAAGCAACGAGAGAAATCCCGGAGGGTTGTAGACAAAGCGGATAAGGTTGGATCCGGCGTCGACCTGGACCGCGCGAAAGAGGAAGTCGCCGGCCAGAACCGGCCGGGATTGACCGTTGACGCTGACCTCCCAGCCGGGAGCCCAGCGATCGGTGACCAAGAGGTATCCGGGCGAAGGCGCATCGTAGCGGAAGGACAACAGGTCAGGCTGATAGATCAGGCCGGTGATGCTGGCAGGGATGGCGAGGCCTGCTTGGGGCGAGTCGGGCGGATCCTGAGGCGCGGCCTGGGTTACGTCCTGCGGGGCGAGCGCGAGCATTTGCTCCGGAGAATGGAGAAACACCACGGGCTGGCCGCCGGATCCGGCGGATGCAGGTGCTCCGTACATGCGGCGCGCCCACAGACGGAAGCTGGCGTCATCGGGAACCTGCCAATCCGCCACTGCAGAGAACCAGAAGCGGCGGGTTCCGGTAGCGATGCGATTCAGTTGCGGATCGGCGACGACTTGGCTCAAGAAACGATTGCGTAAAACGCCCAGGCTGATATAGTCGCCGAGCACTGGCAGCTTGATCAGGAGATTGCGGTTGCTGATGGCGATGCCGAGGCTTTCCGGCGGCAGAACACTGCGGCCCAGACCCGAAGCGGTCAGGTCCATGGCTGCCTTGTGGTTGCGGTTGGGTTGCTGATACCAGGGCGCAGGATCGCTGGAAATCGTCAGTTGCGATACGTACAAGGCTCCCACGCCGTCCAGGCAAGCCAGTGCGGCGGCCAACATCCAGAAACGCGGCGGCGAGAGCAGTCCGGCCTGGAGCAGCCAGGCCAGCACTACGAACCCGGTCCAGACGGCGGCCAGATGCGCGATGCCCAGGCCTTCCTCCGGGCCCGATTTTCCGGCGGCGTGCGAAACCAGTACGAAGCCAAGCGCGGCGCCGCAGGCCACCGCGATCGCCAGAAAGAAGAAGCGGCGCGAGTCCTTTTCATTGACTGGCCCGCGCAACGGAGCCTCTGTCGGCGGAACGCCGGTGAGTTCCTGGCCGTTTGGAGGGCCGAGATCGCGCGCGCCCAAGGCGGCCAGGTAGCCGATCGCCACAATCGCGTAAGCGCGAAACAGCGAGGGATTGCGGAAGTAGCGCGTGGGGGGAAGGAAATCGTAGAGCCAGCCTCGCAGAGGGAGTTGGCTGCCCAGCGCGCAGGCGAGAAAAAACAGCGCAATCGCTGCCACGGCCCAGCGCCATTTGCGGCGGCCCAGCGCAAACAGCGCAAGAATCAGAGGCGCGGCGCCGGTATACACGCTGGTCATCGCGATGTCGGTTGCGGGCCAGATCGGGTTGGGCGGAAAGTTCAGGTTCGCCAGATACGGACTCAGGAAGGTGGAGAGCGCGCCGGCCGCAAGAAGATTGCTGGAAATGGCGACGTCGCGGGCGCGAGGGCCGATGTAATCGCTGTAGCCGCGCGTCGCCAGCGTCAGGCCCACATAGGGAAGCGCGAAGATGAGTGCACCAATGGCGATGGTGGAGAACCACAGCGCAGCGGCAGAAAACGAAAGGGGCCAACGTGACGCCCGTCCGCGAGGCTCGCGCAGCAGCACGCTCGCGGCGGCCCACAAGCACAGGAAGCCGGGGGTGAGGATGGTGAACTCAGGGTAGCCGCCCAGCGCCGAGAGGCCGTAGAGCGCGCCGGCCTCGATCCCGCATTTCCAATTCTTGCTGCGGAGGCCGGCATCGAAGCGCCACAGGATCCAGGGCAGAAACGATACCGAGTAGAGCGAAGACATGTGCTCGGCGTGGCCGGTGTAGAAACCGGAAGCGGCAAAGCCGCAGGCGACCAGGACTCCGCCTGCGGGAGAGCAACCGGCGTGCCGGGCCAGACACAACATTCCGAGTCCGCCGAAGGCCCACACGGAGAGCCAGTACGCGATGTAGCCGTGATCCGGTCTGGAGAAGACCGCGCTGAACGCCATCAGCACCGGCGAGGTGGTGCCGAGTTCCGGGTAGGCCCAATCCGGAGCTCCGGACCAGGGATCCCACTTCAACAGATGGCCGGAGCGAATTGCGTCGCTGACCAGGGAGAAGGACGGCTCGAACAAGTCGACCGCATCCCACCTGGGCTGGGCGTGGCCAGTGAGCAGCGGGAGATTGCCCAGAGCCAGCACCGCCAGCAGGACAGCCGCGGCGGCGGGCCAGCTTAGCCAGCTGGAACTGTTAGCGGGAACCGCGGACGCTGCCGGCGGCGTGCGCCGCATCGCCATAATCGAGTCACGCACCGTTAACAGAAAATTATAGCGCTGGGCGGAGGAGTGAATCCGGCTTCGAGGCTAAGTTCTCTCCAGCGGGTGCGCCGGGGCGGTTTTCGCGTTTTTTGAGACGGAGTAGAATAAGTGGTTCCCCTATGGTGTTCCTAAGATGAGCGACTCGCGGTTTGGCTCCTGGAGCGCGGCGGAGAGCCCTGTAACTATCGAATACTCCCTGGTGGTGATCGAGGAGATCCGCCATGAGGTGTCGGAGGGTTTTCAGAAGCTTTCGCGCGGAGGCGTGGAGGTGGGCGGCCTGCTGTACGGCACGCGGGATGGCCGCACCGTGCGCATTCTGGCCATGCGCCCGATCAACTGCGAGCACTCGCGGGGACCGACGTTCCAGCTTTCCGGCGCAGACCGGGAGATGCTGGAAGCGCAGATCGAGCACGGGAGCGAGGACCCGCGGCTGGCCGACCTGATCTGTTTGGGATGGTTCGTTTCGCACACGCGCAGCGAGATCCTCCTGGGCGAATCGGACCTGGAGCTGTACGAGAAATTTTTCAGCGCGCCATGGCAGGTGACGCTGGTGATCCGCCCCGGACGCGGCGGCAGCATGCGCGCCGGATTCTTCATCCGCGAGCACGACGGAACGGTGCGCAGCGAATCCAGCTACTTGGAATTCAATTTTCCGGACCGGCTGGCCGGAGTGCTGGAGCGGAGCCCGCGCTCGGATCGTCCTGCCGCGACGCGCCCGCATACGGTGTATTTCCGGGAGAGCGGAGCGGCCCCGGCGCGCCGCGATGACACGCCGGCGGCTGCGCAACTGCCCGGGCCGCAACTGCTGCCGTCTCCTCCGCCGAAACCCAAGTGGCCGTGGTTGACGGCGTGGGGCCTAGCTGTGGTGGTGGCGCTGGTGATCGGGCTGCGCTACTTCATCCTGACGCCGCCGCCCGATCCGCTGGATCTTTCGGTGATCGAGCGCAACGGAATGCTGCAGATCGAGTGGAGCCACACCGCCAAGCCGGTCGCCTCAGCCGTGCGCGGCTCACTGGTGATCACCGATGGACAAACGCCGCACACCGTCGCGCTGACGCAGGCCGACCTGGAGCGCGGCAATTACGCCTACAAGCGCACCTCCGATGACGTGGAAGTGCGCATGCGGGTGGAGAACTCCGGCGGGACTCAAGCGGAATCGAAGACCACGACGTTCCTGGCTGCGGTGCCGGCCCAGGCGGTCGACGACGAAAAGGTCAAGGCCCTCGAGAAGGAGCGCGACGATCTGCAGGCCGAGGTCGACCGGCTGAAAGGCGAGAACGCCGGTCAGGCCGAGCGCATCGTGCAACTGGAGCGCAACCTGAAGGTGCTGCAGGCCCGGCTGGGGATTCAATAAACCACCGCGCGCCATTACCGCGCCGCGATTTTCTTCGGCTGGCCGTTCGACTGCGTCCCAAAGAACTGTTCCAGAAACTGTTGCGGCACGGGCAACACCGCGTGCAGAGTGGAACCGTCGGTAGAGATCCGCGCGGCCTGCACGATGGCGGCAGCCGAATTCGCTCCCGAAGGCTGGCCTTGGGATTGGCCGGAAGCCAGCATCTGTATCCCGAATTTCAAAATATCGACCATCGCCTGCGCATCCTGCGGAGTGCGCGTGACGATGTCGGCCGAAACGGTCACCTGGGCCGCGGCGAATTTGACTCCCGCCGAGAACTGGACGGCGGCCTGCAGCAGGTTGGCGACGGGCCCGAGTTGCGAACTCAGAAACGCAGCCCCCGGTGAGCCGGGCTCAGGCGCGGACGAGACCAGCCACGCATCATTGGCTGCGGCGATTTGCCGGACGCGATCGGCGAGAGCTCCGGAGAACGCCGGCTTGGCGGCGTTGCGGTCGAGGGCAGCCTTCACCATGGAGGTTTCCCCGGCGAGAACGGTGGACGAATCCGGAAACGCCACGGCGCCGGAGAACGAGCCCGGTCCGTTCCCCTTGGCTTCGATGAGTTGGATGCCGCGGTAGGAGGAGGAAACGGCTCCGGCAGAGGCGCCCGCCGCGCCGATTTTATCGGGATGGAAGGAGCCTTTCCCCAGCAGCAACACGCCGCGGCCGTCGGAAAAGAGATTGGCCGGGGAGGCGGCGAGAACCTCGCGCAGATCGCGGCGCGGATCAAAGCCGATGTCGGCCATCACTTTTTTCGTGGCCGGAGCGGGGTTGAACAAATCGAGCAAAGTCTGACCGAAGGGAGTGTCTGCGCCCTGCCGGATGCCGGCCAAGGTCTTAGTGTCCGGGGGAACCAGCGCGAGCAAACCGGGATCCACACCGGCCGCCAGCGCGGGCATGGAGGCCAACGTTACCGTTAAGGCGAACCGGGCTAAAAGAGGCGTCCGCGTCAGTTTCGTCATGCTATCTTTGACGATACCAGGAACCGCGGAGTTCCAATCGGTGGAGAGAACCGCTTGCTGGCGCGCGCGGCTCAGTAGCGCGCCAGCGTGGTTGCAACGACTTGGGTGATGATAAAGTGGCGAATGCGATTATGCAAAGCGGCGCCATTCATCACGTCGCGCTGACGGTTACGGATCTGGACCGATCGAAAGCGTTCTACCGCGAGGTCTTATCGCTCAACGAAATCCAGCGGCCGCCCTTCGATTTTCCGGGGGCCTGGTTTGAGCTGGGCTCCGGGCAGCACGTGCATCTGATCGTGCACTCGCGGGCGACCTTCCGCAACAAGCCACTCGACGCGCGCGACGTCCATTTTGCGGTTCGCGTCGCGGATTACGAGGCAGCGGTCGAATCCCTACGAGCCAAGGGCTACCGGGAGCAGGCGGACCGCAGCGATCCGCTGTGCATGATCGTCTCGCGGCATCCGGTGGCCGGCTTCCCGCAGATCTACATCTGCGATCCGGATGGGCACGTGATCGAGATCAACGCCGAGCGCCTCTCGGGTCTATAAGGCCGGTGTAAACCGGCTTACAGGTGAGCCCAAGTTGCGGCGGTCTTCAGCCACTCCAGCAAAAACGTCTTGCGGGCCTGGCGAGAGTGCCACCAGCCGTCCGCGGTGAAATTTTGATCCGGCGCGGAAACAACGAAGAAGGTGAGATCGGGCGCGGCGGAGCGGAAGTCGGCGCCGGCGCGGCGGGTGTGATAGAGGCTGGTGACCAGGATGACGCGGTGCAGACCGAGAGCGTGAAGCTCCTCTGCGGCGGCATCGGCTTCTTCCTCAGTCGAGTGAGCGTGGTTGGGAAAGGGCAGGAAATAGCTCTCCGGATATCCGGCGCGAACCGCGAAGGGAATCGCCAGGTCGCATTCGTAGTAGCCGTAGTTGCCATCCGGCCCGCTGACGATCACCTTGGGCGCGAAGCCTTCGCGCACCAGCTCGGCGCCTTTGAGAATCCGTTTGCCGTAGGCGTCTCCGGCGAGCACGAAGACAGCATCGGCTTTTTGAGGAGGCTCGGATTGGTCGAGATAACGCGCCAGCGAAGTGAGGATAGGCGCGTGAAACAGGAATGCCAGCAGCAGGAGGGCCAGGCCAAGAGCGGCAAACCGAAGGAAACGCCTCACCCGTTGAGGCTACTCTTGATCGGCATCGCGAAGCTGCGATTCCAGGTGTCCCGCCGATTTCAGGCGCTGGAACATGCGCTCGACTTCGGCTTCGTCTTCGGGCCGCAGCAGCGGATAGCGCAGAGGTGCAGCGCGCGGCGGGGCAATGGAGGAAGCTGGCGAGGAGGCTGCGGCGGCCGGCGGTTCACCCCAGAACTGGCGGTAGGGAACGCCGTTGAGCAAGGCCTCGCGGGCGGAGCGGCGCAGATGGCGCAGCAGGCTCGCCGAAGAATCCAGATCCCCGGCGTACAGGAGCGCCACGCGCTGGCCGTCGTCCAGGGTGAGATACACCAGCAAAGGCACGTTCCATCCGGATTGATCCAGGCGGCGAATCCGGCTCCAGGGAATCTGCCGCGGTCCGATGCGCAGGTGCGAGTTGTGAATTTCGATGGCCGGCCGGAACGCCAGAACAAGCAGGAGCACGGCCGGAATCGCGAACAGAACCGCCGCCAGCCAGGACAGGTTGAAAGAAGAATGCAGATTGAAGATCGCCGGCGCGCTCCAGGAATCGAACCGCAACGGGTCCCAATGCAGGGCCGACCAGACCGACAGCGCAGTTCCGCAGGAGGCTGCGATCCCCATCAGGAGGTAACGGCGTGAGGGAGTAAAGCGTGCAACCGGACTGCCCACGTTTTCAGACTACCACTCCGGCAACGCGACACGGGATGCAGAAATTGTTTTATCTGGCCTGCGAAAAAAACTTGACCGCGTACCGGACGCTCGTTCTAAAGTAAGTGTTTATCCCATGCCCCACAAGCTATCAAACCTTTTGAATCCTGTTCCAAGCGATCTTGAGATCGCGCAAGCAGCCAAGCCGCAGCCCATCGACAAAATCGCGGCCGAGGCCGGCATTCTTCCCGATGAGCTGGAGCTGTATGGAAAGAACAAAGCCAAGGTTCATCTTTCCATCCGGGAGCGTTTGCAAGATGCTCCCAGCGGGAAGTACATCGTGGTTACGGCGATCACGCCGACGCCGCTGGGCGAAGGCAAGACCACGACAACGGTGGGCTTGAGCCAGGCGCTGGGAGCGCACCTGGGCAAGAAAGTGTTCACGTGCATCCGGCAGCCCAGCCAGGGCCCGACGTTCGGAATCAAGGGCGGCGCGGCGGGCGGAGGCTACAGCCAGATCATCCCGATGGAGGAGTTCAATCTCCACCTGACCGGCGACATCCACGCCATCATCGCCGCCAACAATCTGCTGGCCGCGGCCATCGATACACGCGTGTTCCATGAGCGCGGCGTCAAGGACGATCAGGTGCTGTTCGACCGGCTGTGCCCGGCCGCCAAGGACGGCAGCCGCCGGTTCACGGGCGTGATGCTGCGAAGGCTGCGCAAGCTGGGGATCCACAAGACCGATCCGAACACGCTGACGCCGGAGGAACGGAGCCGCTTCGCGCGCCTGGACATCGATCCGGACAGCATCACCTGGCGGCGCGTGGTGGACACCAACGACCGCATGCTGCGCCAGATCACGATCGGGCAGGGTCCCGAGGAAAAGGGAGCCGAGCGCGTCACCGGCTTCGACATGGCGGTGGCGAGCGAGATCATGGCGGTGCTGGCGCTGACCACTTCGCTCAACGACATGCGCGAGCGGCTGGGGCGCATCGTGATCGGCAGCAATCGCGCGGGCGAGGCGATCACGGCCGACGATCTGGGAGTGGGCGGGGCGCTGACGGTGCTGATGAAGGACGCGATTCTGCCCAACCTGATGCAGACCATCGAGGGGACTCCGGCGTTCGTCCATGCCGGGCCGTTCGCCAATATCGCGCATGGAAACAGCTCGATTGTGGCGGACCAGATCGCGCTGAAGCTGGCGGGCAAGGACGGTTACGTGCTCACCGAGGCGGGATTCGGCGCGGACATGGGCATGGAGAAGTTCTTCAACATCAAGTGCCGCTATAGCGGGCTGAAGCCGGATTGCGTGGTGCTGGTGGCCACCATCCGGGCGCTGAAGATGCATGGCGGCGGGCCCAAGGTGGTGGCCGGGCAACCGCTGGCGCATGCCTATCTCGAAGAGAATCTGGAACTGCTGGACAAGGGCTGCAGCAACCTGGTGCGCATGATCGCCAACGCCAAGCAGTTCGGCATTCCGGTGGTGGTGGCGGTGAACCGCTTCAAGACCGATACCATGGCCGAAATCGACTTAGTGCGAAGGATCGCCGTAGCGGCGGGAGCCGAAGACGCCGTGCTGTCGGATCATTGGGCGCAGGGCGGAGCCGGAGCGGTCGACCTGGGGAAGGCCGTGATCGCAGCCTGCGAGAAACCGCGCGATTTCCGGTTCCTGTATCCGCTGGAGATGAGCATCAAGCAGAAGATCGAGACCATTGTGCGCGAGATGTACGGCGGTTCAGGCGTCGAATACTCGCCGGAAGCCGAGCACAAGGTTGAGCTGTACACCAAGCAAGGCTTCGACAAGCTGCCCATCTGCATGGCGAAAACGCACCTGAGCTTGAGTCACGACCCGAACCTGAAGGGCGCGCCCACCGGATTCACTGTGCCGGTGCGCGACATTCGCGCCAGCGTGGGTGCCGGCTTCCTGTATCCGCTGCTGGGCACCATGAGCACCATGCCGGGATTGTCGACGCGGCCGGGATATTACGAGATTGACATCGATGTGGAGACGGGGCGGATTATCGGGCTGTCGTAAAACGACAATGGCCACAGATGAACACGGATACACACAGATAAACTCGATTTGGAGCCGGCCGCTGGAAACGCTTTATCAGGATCTGGCGGCGGCTAAACCGGCTCCGGCGGCGGTCACGGCTGCGGCGGTCAGCGCTAGGTTGGGGACGGCGCTGCTGATCAAGACGCTGGAGGTGGTGGGGCGGCGCAAAAGTTTTTCCGGCGATGCGCAGCAGCTACGCGGCCTTCTCGAAGCCGCGCGCGAGCAATCGGCGAGGCTAGCCGAGGCCGCGGACGAAGACATCGCGGCCGATGCCGGGCAGCGCCGTAGCGAGGTTCCGATGAAAGCGGCTCAGGCGGCGGAAGCTGCGCTCGAGTTGTGCGGGAGCGCTCGGGCACTGGTGACGGGCGCGATCCTCGCCGATCTGGACGCTGCGTCTCTGCTGTTGCGTGCGGCGGCATCCGCAATTCGCGGCTGCGTGGAAGAGAACGCTCAGACGCGGCCGTGAAATGGCTGGAGGCCGTCAGGGACGGCCAAAGCGGGCGGTGAAGTGAAACGTACTTCCCTTCCCTTCCCGGCTCTCCACCCAGATGCGCCCACCCATGAGCTCGACCAGCTCCGAGGAAATGGCGAGGCCGAGGCCGGTGCCGCCGTAGCGGCGGGTGCTGGAGCCGTCGGCCTGAACGAAGGGATCGAAGATGCTCAACTGGCGCGCGAAAGGAATGCCGATGCCGGTGTCGATCACCTCGGCGTGAAGCAGGAAGGAGTCATCCTCAGTGACGCCGGGCTCGACCGAGATCCTCACCTTCACGCTGCCGGTTTCGGTGAACTTGATGGCGTTGCCGGCCAGGTTGGTGAGGACTTGCTGGAGTGCGCGGGCATCGCCCGAAACGTGATGAGGAACGTGCGGGCCGAAGCAATGCGTCAGCTCCAGATTCTTTTTGTGGGCCTGCGCCAGCAGGGGCGCCATCGCTTCGCCGACCACTTCCATCAGCGGGAACAGCTTGCGCTCCAGCTCGACATTTTTGGCATCCAAGCGGGAAAAATTCAGAATATCGTCGATGATCGCCAGTAATGCGTCGGCGGAATCTTTGGAAATTTGCAGAAAATCGCGCTGCTCCGCGGTGAGGTCGGTGTCGAGCACCAGGCTGGTCATGCCCAGGATGGCGTTCATCGGGGTGCGGATCTCGTGGCTCATGTTGGCCAGGAACGCACTCTTGAGCCGAGCCATCTCCTCGGCCTTATCTTTGGCGGCGCGCAACTCCTCGTTGGCCGCCTGCAGCTCGGCGGTGCGCGCGGCGATGGCCTCTTCGAGTAAATCCCGGTGCCGCTGGAGCTCGCGGTCGTGCTCGGCCAGCCGCGCGTTCTCTTCCTCCAGCATGCTTTTGGCGATGGCGCTGGCCATCAACTCGCCGATGAAGGAGATGGCGGAGATTTCGTCGAAGGTGTGGACGTGCTGGTCGCGGTGGTGGACGTTGACCACGCCGATGACTTCGCCTTTATTCAGCAGCGGGACGCTCAGGAAGGCTTCGTAGGTGTCCTCGATCAGGGTGGGAACAGACTTGAAACGCGGATCGGAGGAAGCCTGCGAGCTCAACGCCACCACGGATTTATTCTGCGCGACCCAGCCCGTGATGCCTTCCCCCACCTTGATCCTGAAGTTGCCGGCGCTAGGTGCATGGGGAAGCTGAGAGGCGCGCAACGCCAACTCCTGGCCGCCGGGCTCTAGCAGGTAAACCAGACATGCATCGCAGGCGGAAATCTGGACGGTCAAACCGACGATCTGACCGAGCATTTCGCCGAGGGAAAGCTCGGAATTTATGATCCTGCTGACACGCCGTAAAAAAGTTATGTAGGTGCCGCTGGGTTCGACTTGAGACGTCACGTTTTAGGGTAAGACCAGCCGTCAAGGCCAATCCAATCAAAACTTTCTATAGAGTCAATAGGGTCCGCTACACAGAGAGTCGCGCGCGCCACAAGCTATAATCGGTCGCACATGGCGATTCGCGTAGCGCTGCACCATCGAACTTTGTACCACTATGACCGGCTGGTGAACCTGAGCCCGCAGGTGATCCGGCTGAGGCCCGCTCCGCACTGCCGCACGCCCGTGACCGCGTATTCGCTGAAGATCGAACCGAAGCCGCACTTTTTGAACTGGCAGCAGGACCCGCAGAGCAATTACGTGGCTCGGGTGGTGTTTCCGGAGCGCGTGAATCATTTTTCCGTGGACGTGGACCTGATCGCCGAGCTGACGGTGATCAATCCGTTCGATTTCTTCTTAGAACCGTACGCCGAAACGTTTCCTTTTAGTTACGACGAAAGCCTGTCGAGCGAGCTGGCGCCCTTCCTCAAAACCCCACCCGCGGGACCCAAACTGGCCGAGTTCATGAAGACCGTCAACATGACCCCGCGGCGAACCATCGATTTTCTGGTGGACCTGAATCAGAGCCTGCAACATCGCGTGCGCTACCTGATCCGCATGGAGCCGGGCGTGCAATCGAGCGAAGAGACGCTCACGCTCAATAGCGGCTCCTGTCGCGATTCGGCGTGGCTGGAAGTAGAGATGTTGCGCGACCTGGGACTGGCTGCGCGCTTCGTCTCCGGTTATTTGATCCAATTGAAGCCCGACGTGAAATCACTGGACGGCCCCTCCGGCACCAGTGTCGATTTCACCGATCTGCACGCCTGGACCGAAGTCTACCTGCCGGGCGCCGGATGGATCGGCCTGGATCCGACCTCGGGCCTGTTTGCGGGCGAAGGTCACATTCCCTTGTCGGCGAGCCCTGAGCCTGCCTCCGCCGCGCCGGTGTCGGGCGGTGTGGATGAGTGCGAAGTGAAGTTCGTGCACGAAATGCGCGTGACGCGGATTCATGAGGACCCTCGCGTCACGCTGCCGTACACCGATCAGCAATGGGGCGCGATTGAAGCGTTGGGCCGAAGGGTCGACCAAGACATTCACGCCAACGATATCCGGCTGACCATGGGCGGAGAGCCGACCTTTGTTTCGATCGACGACATGGACGGCGCGGAATGGAACTTCACGGCGATGGGTCCGAACAAGCGCAAACTGGCCGAACGCCTGATCGACCGCTTGCGCGACCGTTTCGCCCCCGGCGGGCTGCTGCATTTCGGGCAGGGCAAATGGTATCCGGGCGAGCCACTGCCCCGGTGGGCTTTAACCTGCTATTGGCGCCAGGACGGTATTCCACTGTGGCACCACCGCAAGCTGCTGGCGAATGAAGGAGACAAGCGCGACTTCGGTCCGCTGGATGCCCAACGCTTCACCGAAACTCTGGCGCGGCGGCTGGGCGTGGATCCCGATTACGTCAATCAGGCTTTCGAAGATCCGGTCTACTATCTGCAGCGGGAGCGGATGCTGCCGGTGAACGTGGACCCATTGGAGAATCGCCTGGAAGATCCGCAGGAGCGCGAACGCGTGCGGCGCGTGTTTGAGCGCGGCCTGAGCAAGCCGGTGGGAATGGTTCTGCCGATCGAGCGCGGGATGGGCAAGAACGGTCCGCAATGGCAGACCGGATTGTGGATGCTGCGCGGGCAGCGGTTGATGCTGCTGCCGGGCGATTCGCCGCTGGGCCTGCGGCTGCCGCTGCCGAGCCTGCCGTGGGTGGCTCCGGGCGAGGAGCGGCCGATTATCGAAGTCGACCCGATGGTGAATCGCGGCGAGCTGCCGCGGCCCCAGCATGTGCCGATCAACGAACCGCCGCTGATGCAGGAGCGAAAGAGCAAACCCGGACCAACCGAGCGCGACCGCAAACCGAAAGTGGGCGAATCGGCGCCGTGGGTGGTGCGGACGGCGCTGTGCGTGGAGCCTCGCGACGGGCGCTTGCACGTGTTCATGCCGCCGCTCGAGAAGGTGGAGGATTACCTCGATCTGCTGACGGCGATCGAGGACACAGCGGCGCACCTGAACACGCCGGTAGTGATCGAAGGTTACCCTCCGCCGCACGATCCCCGGCTCAAGCACATCAAAGTCACGCCGGATCCGGGCGTGATCGAAGTGAATATCCAGCCGGCGAATACTTGGCCGGAATTAGTAGATATTATTACGACTTTATATGAAGAAGCGCGGCAATCTCGTCTGGGCACAGAAAAATTCATGCTGGACGGGCGGCATAGCGGCACCGGCGGAGGCAATCATTTTGTCTTCGGCGGGCCGACCGCGGCGGACAGTCCGTTCCTGCGCCGGCCGGATGTGCTGCGCAGCATGCTGGGGTATTGGCTGAATCATCCCTCTTTGTCCTATGCTTTCTCGGGCATGTTCATTGGGCCCACCAGCCAGGCTCCGCGGGTGGATGAGACGCGCCAGGATAATTTGTATGAGCTCGAAATCGCGTTCGGTTTGATTCCGAATCCCGGACAGATGCCCGTGCCGCCATGGCTGGTGGACCGCATTTTCCGGCATATTTTGGTGGACGTGACCGGAAATACGCATCGCGCCGAGTTCTGCATCGACAAATTATATTCGCCGGATTCCTCCACCGGACGCCTGGGATTGGTGGAGATGCGCGGGTTTGAGATGCCTCCACATGCGCGCATGAGCCTGACCCAGCAACTGCTGGTGCGGGCCTTGATCGCGTGGTTCTGGAAGCAGCCATATCAGGCTCGGCCGATTCACTGGGGCACGCGGCTGCACGATCAGTTCATGCTGCCGTTCTTCATCGCGCGGGATCTGGGCGAGGTGGTGGAGGATCTGAACCGCGCCGGCTACGCTTTCGAAATCGGCTGGTTCGCGCCGCACTTCGAGTTTCGCTATCCCGTGTTCGGCCGGGCGCTGCACGCCGGCGTCACCATCGAGGTGCGGCAAGCCACCGAGCCCTGGTACGTGCTGGGCGAGGAGAGCACCGCGGGCGGGACGGCGCGCTATGTCGATTCCTCAGTGGAGCGACTGCAGGTGCGCGTCGAGGGCCTGGAGGGCAGCCGCCACGCCATCACCTGCAACGGCCGCAGGGTTCCGCTGCAACCGACCGGCAAGCAGGGCGAGTGGGTCGCGGGCGTGCGGTACCGCGCGTGGCAGCCGCCGTCGTGCCTGCATCCGACCATTCCGGTGCACGCGCCGCTGATCTTCGATGTGCTGGATCTGTGGACCGGGCGTAGCGTGGGAGGGTGCTCCTATCATGTCTCGCACCAGGGCGGCCGCGCGAACACCAGCTTCCCGGTGAATGCGAATGAAGCCGAGTCCCGCCGCGGGGCGCGCTTCTTCGCGTTTGGGCACACGCCGGGTCCGATCATGGCGCCTCCGGTCGAGGACAATCCGGAGTTCCCGATGACGCTGGATTTGAGAAGACCGCCGACGCGGGCTGCGGTATTGTAGCCGGTCCGCTCGGCCCACAGGGCACCCCGATCGCGGCTCTTGTTAGGGCGAATATATACTTGCCTAATCCAGCCTGTAGGTGTAGGCTTGGGGGTGCTGAGTGATTCCGGTAGCCCCAGCAAAATGGTTCCGGGGATGGATTCAGTTCGGCCCAGGAGCGCACGTGCAAAAAGTATTTGGTTTAAACGCAATTTATCAACTGGGATTTGTGATGGGGCAGTTTAAGAATCTTATGAACCAGCCCCATACAACATATCTTGATTTGGCCACTGGCAGCGCCCTGTTGTGGGCCAATCTTGGCGAAATGCAAAAGGGCATACCCGTCCCTTTTGAAGCTACAGGCAAGCTTATAACGGAGATGATTGAGGCGCTGGACCTATTCAAAAGCGAGTTCGAACGCGTGGGGGCCAAGACGCCTATTGGTAATACGCCAATGATGCGATTTAGGCTGAATGATGTAGCGACTCGCTTGGAAACAATCATGTCTCAAGAGTTGGATGCGATGCCAATCTGGTTTGTCACTAAGCGGCGCGCGTATTCGATTGATCTGCTGATTAATAGTGCCGAGAAAATACTCGATGAGGACTCTATCGGTTTATTGTCGGCGCGATCCGTGAAGGACATCAGGGAAGCGGGCCGTGCGATTGCTTTTGAATTGCCGACTGCGGCTGGCTTCCATTCCATCCGCGCTGTGGAGGGCGTAGCGCGTGGTTACTACGCAGCAATCGGCGGCTTGCGTCCGACGGATGAGTCCCCGCTGGGACCGGTAACAAACGAGATCAGAAAAATACGCGATGCATTGCAGGGCGCGGGCACAATCGACAAAGAGGATCTTATCCACATCGTTATCGAAATGCTAGCTCGCTTGAATAATATCTATCGAAAGCCGATCACGCACCCCGACATGATCCTGGAACTTCCAGCGGCGATGAACGTATTCGATTCCGCCAAGTGCGCCATTGAACTCATGCTGGAAGACTCCAAGAAAAAGTACCAGTCAGGCCCTATACCGCCCGGTTTCTTTTAGTGCCATCATGAGAAGAGGACGCCATGAAAACCGAACCAGCAAGTACCTCGCCGGAGTGTCACGAAGGCCCCGAGGCGTTCAAGCGATTCGACGAAGGCGTACGCCAGATTCTTTCCGTATCGCACACCACTCTCGTGCGCCGCGAACGCGCTTACAAGAAGAAATCGCTTGCAAATCCGAATCGCAGGGGACCCAAGCCAAAGGTCACTCCCTCGGCTTAGGCCCGCGTCTCCCGGAACGTCCCGGTTTAGTTGATGGTTTCCGGTTCACTAGTCTTACCAGTGAGTTCCGCATACGTCAGCCGCTTGCCGACGATCTCACGGACGCCGATATCGAAACGCTCCGCATCAGTCATCTTGCGATTGTTGAAGCGGAACGCCTGTTCATCGATATAGCGGAACAAGTGGAAAGGCTCCACGCTGATGTAGGTGCCGTGCAGTTGCCGCTTAACCAGACTCCAGAAGTTTTCCATGCCGTTAGTGTGGACGTTGCCGTTCGCGTATTCAACCGCATGATTGATGACTTGATGTTTGAAGCTGTCTTCCAGACCATCGTAGGATCTCAGTTCATCGGTAAAGATTGCAGCGCCAGCTTCAACATGTTCGTGGATGCGGTTCTGAAGTTGCTTCTTGCGGCGATCATCTACGACCATCGCGCGAACGTTTCCGCCGCGTTCCAGCATGCCCATGACGATGGTCTTGTCCTTGCCGCCAGTTCCGGTGATGACACGTGCACGCTTGCTCTTATGCATGTTCCGCGCTTTGCCGCCAACGAAGGTTTCATCGATCTCGATTTCGCCATTCAACTTGCCGCCGTTCTTTCCTTGCTGGGCGAGTCTGATCCGGTGGAGCATGAACCAAGCGGTCTTCTGGGTTACGTCCAGCGCGCGATGAATTTCGAGAGAGCTAATGCCATTCTTGCAATTCAGGATGAGCCACATTGCCGGGAGCCATTTATCCAAGCCGAGCGGCGAGTCTTCAAAAATGGTGCCAACCTTGACGGAGAATTGCCGCTTGGGATGCCGCGCGCTGCACTGCCAGCGGAGTTGGTTCTTGAGGAAGCTGACCTTGGTACCGCCGCAGGTGGGACACACAACCCCATTCGCCCACTCTGGACGACGGGCAACGAGGTAGTTCAGGCAGTTCTCTTGATCCGAGAAATACAGGATCGCTTCTTGCAGGCTTTTCGGTTCCTTGATCGCTTCCATGTGTCAAGTGTACGGCAGGATCATGGATTAGTCAAGTATATATTTGCCCCATTTACGGTACAGGCCTCGGGCTCGTTTTTAACGCGCCCCCGGACGGTTCTCCCGCGCCCTCGAATCCGTTAGCAAGCCGGGATGGAGGGGTGGCGGGTCCTGTCTTTGACGTTGGCGCTACGCCCACCGACTACACAGGGTTTTGGGCAGGCCGTGCGCCTGGCTTGATCGGAGTTGACCAGGTAAATGTTCTCGTACCAGCCAACTTACGCGAAGGTTGCGCAGTGCCGGTACAGATGGGAGCGGACAGCATGAGTCAGCCGGTGACGATAGCAGTCCGCAAGGGTGGCGGACCCTGCACTGACCCGCCATCCGCAGGCTACGGACAGATCGCCTGGGAGAAGACGACAACCATTAGTCCCGGCACAAATGGAACCAACACTTCCACCGAAGCAGACATGCTGACGATGTCTTTACAGGCGTCTCCGGGAAAGCAAGTCCCCGTCGCGCCCGTCTACACCACTGGGTATGAAATTCCCACCGAAACCTTTTTCTCACCTGCTTGCCCGGTGCCAGGGTATCGCAGCCTTGACGCCGGAGCGATCACCGTCCGGGGCTCCGGCCTCGGCCCGACATCCGCTTCCATAGCACCCCTGGAGAGCCCGATCAGGGGCGCGATGATTTACCAAGCCGCTCTTCCTATCGGTAGCATCCAGCCCGGCGCATTCACCGTGTCCGCCTCGGGCGGCGCGGATGTCGGTGCATTTCAATCCACCGTGCAGGTCGGATCGGGCATCCAGATCACCACTCCGATCGCCGGGCAGCAGTTTCTGAGCGAGAACCTCTACACTATCGCGTGGACAGGGGGCGATCCGGACTCGCTCGTGACGGTCTATTTCTTGAATCACTATGGATACGAGGACTATTCCTATTCAGCGCAGGCGCGAGCTTCAGATGGCTCGATGTTGGTGCGGCCTTTTGCGTTCGGCGGCCCCGACGAGGAAATTGTCATCGAGGTGACTCCAGACCCCTCGCATATCACGGCCTTGTCGGTGCCTGGATTGTCGCTCGGCGGACAACACACCTGGAAATACAGCTACGACTTCAAGGGCGTTACGGGCAACTAGATTACACCGAAGGTCGAGTTTGCGTGATGACCGCAAGTAATTGAATAAAGCTTGTAGGAGTTCTCAGCGAGCCATACATCCGTGTTGGTGTAACTTTTGACTTGTTGGAGGTCTTTTTAGCCGTTTTCTAGTAACCGTTTGGCCTCCCCTCGGGATGCACTAGCCATTCGCACGCGCACACTGCCGCTCGCCGTAGTTTCCACTCCATTTCCACTCCGTTAAGGGACGCTCGGAAGTGAAAGTGGTCGAAGTTGCTGAATTCAATAGACCTGGATTCATCGCTTTGGACGCCGTTGTCTTTTGTTTTCAATCGGCTCTCACCTTCCCAAGCTGGACGTCGCCGGTTCGAGTCCCGTCTCCCGCTCCAAGAAATCCCAGTTGCTTTCGTCGCGGGCGCTGCCGCGGTGGCACTCGTCCACGATGATGAGATCGAAGAAATCCATGGGATAGTCGCGGTACGGGCCGGGGCGGCGTTCGTCCTCCGCGATGGCCTGGTAGATCGCGAAGTACATTTCGCGGCTTTTAACCGCCTCCCCTTCTATCTTGTGGCGGGCTTCACCGAAGGGCGCAAACGTCTTGTCTTTCGGGTCATCGACGAGGATGTTGCGATCGGCAAGGTAGAGAATGCGGGGGCGGCGATGCTCGCCGGTCCGGTTCCACAGGCAATTCGTGAGCTTCCAGCAAGTCTGAAACGCAGCGATGGTCTTGCCTGTGCCGGTCGCAAGTGTAAGAAGAACGCGCTTCCTCCCCTGCAGGATGCATAGCACGGCAAGATTGATAGCGATTTCCTGGTAGTAGCGGGTGACTTACCGGAGAGATGGTAGTAGGGCGTGAGCAGGCGATTGCCGACATCCTCGGAAATCTTCTCCCCGGCCGTAAGCCTGGGAGGTAACATCGACACTGAGATTCTGCTGGCGCAAATTCCACAACTTACCGAGAGGCATGAACGGATAGCCGTGGAGATCGTAAAACTTGCAGAGAAGGGGCACAACGAGTTGACGCGATGAAGAGCGCCGGCACAAAGATCGCGTACGAGGTTATACGCAGCCATCGCAAGACGGGGGATATCGTCATCGAACGGGACGGCAAGGTCCGAGCCGCGACCAAGGAAGCGGAACCTGCCCGATCGGGCGGGTGAGGCCCGCCTCATCTGCGTATGTGTTCGACCGGCATTTGAGTGCACCCTCAAGACAGAGGGACTGAAAATGCCGAATCCATTGGTTGCTTTTTCCGAACATTTAGCCGCTACTATCGCCGAGGTGGGTAAATCGGTGGTCGCGGTGCATGCGCGGCACCGTTTTTCGTCGAGCGGAGTGCATTGGATGCCAGGGGTGATCGTCACCGCCGACCACACCATCCGGCGCGAGGAAGACATCAAGATCACCGCTCCTTACGGCACCGGACTGGCCGGCACCGGACTGGCCGGCTCCACGCTGGCAGCGGAGCTGGTTGGGCGCGATCCGGGGACGGATCTGGCGGTGCTGAGGGTGGAGGGCTTGGATGCGCCGGTTGCGGCTCGTGCTGAAAAGTTCACACCGCAGCCGGGTATGCTGGTGGCCGCGGTGGGCCGGTCGAAAGACAGCGCGATTGCGGCACTGGGGCTGCTCAGCAGCATTTCGCCGGAGTCGCAGACCTGGCGCGGAGGCACGCTGGACCAGGTGGTGCGGCTCGATATGGAGCTGCATCCGGGAGCGTCCGGCGGTGCGGTGGTGAATGCGGAGGGCAAGCTGATCGGCATCGCGACGGCTGCGCTTTCGCGCGTTTCGGTGTTCGCGATTCCACCGGCGACAGTCGACCGCGTGGCGCGGCAGTTGGTCGAGCACGGGCGGATTCCGCGCGGATACCTGGGCGTGGGGTTACAACCGATCGCACTTCCGCAGCATCTGATAGAAAAGCTGAAGAGGCCGGAGGGCCCCGCGTTGATCGTGATCAGCGTGGGCGCGGACACGCCAGCGGGGAGGGCCGGCCTGGTGATCGGCGACATTTTGCTCGAGCTGGGAGGCAGCGTGACGCATACGCCTGAGGACGTGCACCGGCTGCTCGATTCGCGCTCGGTCGGGCAGAAGCTGCGGGCGAAGATCCTGCGCGGCGGAGAGCCCCTGGAGGTCGAGCTGACCGTCGGCGAACGTCCGCGCAAGGAATGATTCGAGTCTATATTGACGCTGCGTCCGCGGTGACGAAAGCGGGCCTCGAAGCCCTGCTGCGGGAGCAACCGGAGATCGAAGTGGTGAGCTCGCCCGCGGAGGCGGATGTCTCGGTGGGCGAAGCCCTGCCGGGGACCGGGCTTCCCACAGTCGTGTTAACAGATGAATCTCCCCGCGAAGCGATACGAGCCGGGGCTCGCGCGGTGGTTCCTTCCTCGGCAACGCCGCCTCAGATTGTCGCGGCGGTCTACGCGGCCGCGGCCGGGCTCGCCGCGATTCCGGCGAGTGAGATGTCCGCACTGGTTCCGGCCGCTGAAGTTAAGCCGCCGGTGGAGGCGCTCACACCTCGCGAAATGGATGTACTCGAAATGCTGGCCGAGGGGTTGAGTAATAAAATGATCGCCTACCGGCTGAACATTTCCTCGCACACGGCGAAATTCCATGTGAATGCGATTCTGGCGAAGCTGGGCGCGGGGACGCGGACGGAGGCGGTGATGCGCGGGATCCGATTAGGGTTAATTCAAGTTTGATATTGTAGCGGGCATGAAAACTCGTTGCGGGATCTTCGCCGTTATTCTTGCGGCGACCGCCGTTGCACAGAAACAACCGAAGCCCCTGGTGATCGAGGACCAGGGCAGCTTCTTCGTCGGCGGCGAAACCAAGGCGCTTCCAGCGCCTCCTCCGCCTCCGGGGGCTCCGGCCGGGCGTGGAGGCCCCGCGTTCGGTGGAGGCGACATCACCATTAATCAGATGTACGTGCAGTATCAGATCCCGCCCAATGGGAATCGGCACGTCCCCGTGGTGATGGTGCACGGCTGCTGCCTGAGCAGTAAGACCTGGGAGACCACCCCCGACGGCCGCATGGGTTGGAACGAGTATTTCGTGCGCAAGGACCGGCCGGTGTACTTGGCGGACCAGGTGTCGCGGGCGCGCTCCGGTTTCGACCCGTCGACGTTCGCCGCTGTCAGGGCGGGGTCCGTGCCTCCCAGCCAGCTCCCCAACGTGCTGGATGCGAGCCATCAGATCGCCTGGACCATCTTCCGCTTCGGCCCCACCTACGGCAAGGCGTTCGCCGACGAACAATTTCCGGTGGACGCGGTGGACGAACTGTACAAGCAGATGATTCCGGATTTGAACTCGACGCTACCCAACCCGAATCCCACCTGGACCAATATGGCTGCGCTGGCGGTGAAGCTCAAAGGCGCGATCCTGATGGGCCACTCGGAATCCGGCTTCTTTCCCGAGCAGGCCGCATTGATCGATCCTTCAGGAGTGCGCGGCGTGATCTCGATCGAGATGCCCTGCGCAACCGACTTGAAGCCGGATCAAATCAAAACGCTAGCCAAGATTCCCACGCTGGTCATGTTCGGCGATCATCTGGGCGATGTGCAGGGGTTCAACAACTGGCCGATGTCGTTCGATTCCTGCAATACGTTCGTGAAGCAGGTGAACGCTGCGGGCGGCGATGCGGAAATGATGTCGCTGCCCAAGATGGGCATCAAGGGCAACAGCCATATGCTGATGCAGGACAAGAATAATCTGCAGCTCGCGGATTTGATCCTGGCTTGGGTGGACAAACACGTGGAGAAGAAGGCGCGCTGACGGCGGGGAGGGTAAACTGGAGGCGAGAGCATGAACTTCACGATTGAGCTTTCGGACGAAAAGGCGGCGGCGCTAAAGGCCCAGGCCGCGGCGCATGGACTGACCGTTGAGCGATGGGTTGAGCAAATCGCCGAGCAACATGCAGACGCGGCGCCCGCCTCTGTCGCGCACCTGCAGAAGACCGACCCGAAGGAGTGGGCTCGTCTGTTTCATGAGTGGGCTGAAAGCCACGACCGCACAACGCCTCTCTTGAGCAACGAGGCCGTGAGCCGGGAAAGCATCTATCCGGACCCTTCTAGGAGCCCGTCCGAGTAAAGCCGGTTGGCGGCTGCCGAAAGTCGGTGCTGGGGGTGGAGGGAAGTTTTCGCGGAGCGGCCATCTTTGAGTTGGCGCGCCGATCTTGGTTCAGGACGGTTGCGATACGCGATTTTGGTCCAAAATCATTTCCCGATGGCGATCCTCAGTACTGCATCGCCGCGTGGAGCCGCAAAATGTTGTGCGTCAGGCACAGCAGCGCCCACTCGCCTTTCACCTTCTCTTTTCCGCGTAACAGAAATTGACGAAATCCGCGTGCCTGCTTGATCTGCCCGAATACCGGCTCCACCACGCACTTGCGCGCCGCGTAGACAGCTTTACCCGCCTTGGTCTGCAGTTTCCGCTTCATCCGCTCCACCCTGGTCGCGCCCTTCGGCAACGGACCGCGCTTGGCCGGGAGCCAATGTTGCCGTGCTTGTCCTTCCCGTCGCGATGAACCCTTCGATCTTATGTTCCGGCTTGCGGTTCGAG
>CAWISY010000222.1:0-65028 GCA_963838455.1 Bryobacterales bacterium | reverse complement strand
AGAGCCCCATTCATATAGCCGGCTAGCGTCGCGGTCAGCTCCGCCTCCTCGTCCGGATAAGCCGAGCCGGCGTGCGAAGGCTCGCGCACCTCCGCTCCCGCAAAAGCCCGTTCGGCTTCGGACTTGAGGCGAGCGAAAGTCTCATCTTCCAGGAATCCCGCGACAGAAAGAGCCTGAGTCAGATGCGCCACCAAGCCGCTGACATCCAGTTCACCGGTCAACTGCACCAAGTGAGAGCGCAAATCCAATTCGCTGTGATTGCCGTCGAAATACTCCAGGCACGCCACCAGAGCAGGAGGAACGATCAGCGTGGCATCCGAAAATTGAAAAGGATCGCGGATCAGCAGACCCGGCCGCTCCGCCACTGGCGAGGGCATGAAATCGAGGGTGGGGCGAAGCCGCGCCAGCATCAGCCTCAAGGATACGGCGTGCGCTCCCACACCTGCAAGGTAGAATCGAGGGTTGGAGTCAACGCACCCTTCCGAGCGGCGTCCCGCTGAACATCCCGCCGAAGACTACCGGGCTCGCCTTGGAACCCACAGCCGCAGCCGGGAGTTGCTGGAGCGGCGCCATCGCCACATCGGCAATGCGCGCGTCTGGACCGGCCTGGCCGCAGTGGGAATCGCTGCTGTCTCCATCGGCGGCCAGTGGATCACGCCGTGGTGGCTGGTGGTTCCCGCGGTCGTATTCTTTGCGCTGGCGATCCTCCACAGCCGCGTCGAGCGCAGCTTGGACGCCGCCACGCGCGCCGTCGCCTATTACGATCGAGCCGTGGCCCGTGTCGAAAATCGCTGGGCCGGTTCCGGCCAGCAGGGCGAGCGCTTCCCCGACCCCAAGCACCTTTACGCCGAAGATCTGGACCTGTTCGGCCGCGGCTCCCTCTTCGAGCTTCTTTGCACCTCCCGCACCGCCGCCGGCGAACGTTTTCTCGCTTCTTGGTTGCTAGAGCCCGGTGACCTCTCGCAGGTGGCGGAGCGGCAGGCCGCGGTCGAGGAACTGCGTCCACGCATCGACCTGCGTGAGGATTTGGCCACCATGGGCGAAGAGGTTCGCGCCGCGGCCGACGACCGCGCCTTGAAGCAATGGGGCGAGCAGCCGCCCATCCGCTTTTTTCCCGGCGCGCGCGTGATTGCGCCCATCCTCGCCGCCGCGGCCGTCGTGACGTTCCTTCTGTTCATCACCGAAACCGCCACCATCGTTCCGTTACTGTGCGTGATCCTCGCGGAGATGGCGTTCAGCCTGTTCGTGCGTGGGCCGGTGAGCCTGGTCACCGTTTCCGTGGAAACTCCGGCGCGGGAGCTGGGGCTCCTAGCCCTGCTGCTCCAGCGCCTGGAGCGCGAATCTTTCACCTCGCCCGCGTTGGTGCGCCTCCGCCGCTCGCTCGAGGCCAAGGGCAAACCGGCCTCGCGTCACATTGAGCGCCTGACCGCTCTGGTCAATCAATTCGACTCCGCCCGCAACCAGTTTTTCGCGGCCATCGCCGCGCCGCTCATCTGGAAGCCGCAATTCGCCGCGGCCATCGAAGCTTGGCGCGAAACCTGCGGCCCGCATATCGGCGCATGGACCGCCGCGGTGGGCGAGTTCGAAGCGCTGTGCTCGCTGGCGTGCTTTGCACATGAGCGGCCGTCCGCCGTTTTCCCCGAGCTTTCCGATACCGCCGACCGCCATTTCGACGCGGCTGCTCTCACCCATCCGCTGATTCCGGAGGGCGAAGCCATTGGCAATGATGTCGCGCTGAACAACGATCTGCGGCTGTGGATCGTCAGCGGGTCCAACATGTCGGGCAAAAGCACTCTGCTGCGATCCATCGGACTCAACACCGTGCTGGCGTGGGCCGGCGCTCCGGTTACCGCCGCGCGCCTGCGTGTTTCGCGCTTTTCGATCGGCGCATCGATTCGCACCAACGATTCGCTGGTCGATCATCGCTCCCGCTTTTACGCCGAGATCAGCCGCTTACGCGAAATTGTCGATTTGGCGCGAGCCGGCAAGCCGACGCTGTTCCTGCTCGACGAGCTGCTGAGCGGCACCAATTCGCACGACCGCCGCATCGGCGCCGAAGCCCTCATTCGTGGACTTGTCGAGCGCGGAGCCATCGGCCTGGTGACCACCCACGACCTGGCTCTGGCGGAAATCGTGCCCAGCTTCAACGGCCTCGCCGCAAATGTTCACTTCGAGGATCACCTGGAGGGCGGAGAAATTCGCTTCGACTACCGCCTGCGCGAAGGCGTAGTCACGCGCAGCAACGCGCTGGAGTTGATGCGAGCCGTGGGCCTGGAGGTCTGAAGATTGTCTCGCTTGGCCCATTTCCAGGCATGCGAAGATAGGACCATGGCCAAGCTCACCGACGCTGAAATTTCCGCGAATCTGGCCCATCTGCCCCATTGGAGCCTCAAAAACGGCAAGCTGCACCGCGAATACAAGTTTGCCGATTTCGCATACGCCTTCGGTTTCATGGCTACCGCCGCGCCGCTGATTGAAAAGCGCGATCACCATCCGGAGTGGTCGAATGTCTACAATCGCGTCACCGTCGACCTGATGACGCATGATGCGCAGGGTGTCACGCAAAAGGACGTCGATCTGGCCAAGCTGCTGGAAAGCATCGCTGTCAAACTCGCATGACGCGAATCGCGCTGCTTGCCCTTGCTCTAGGCGCGCTAGCGCCTTCCGGCAACGCTCAGGAGACTTTCTCCGGCTCCGCTGCGCTCGACGCGCAGATGCAACAGGCAGTGCGCGACGGTCTCATCCCCGGCGGCGTGCTCCTGGTCGGCCGCGAAGGCAGGATCATCCACCGGCGGGCTTACGGAAATCGCGCGCTGGTCCCGGCGCGCGAGCCCATGACAGTCGACACCATCTTCGACCTGGCCTCGCTTACCAAGGTGGTGGCGACCACCCCCGCGCTGATGAAATTGGTGGAGCAGGGCAAGCTGCGCATCACCGACCCCGTCACCACTTACTTGCCGGAGTTTCAGAACGGCAAGAGCGACATTACCATTCGCGATCTGATGACGCATTTTTCCGGCCTCCGCCCCGACCTTGACCTCAAGCCCGCCTGGTCCGGCTACGAGACTGGCATTCGTAAAGCGCTCCTCGACAAGCCGGCCGGCCCTCCGGCGGAGCGCTTCGTCTATAGCGACATCAATTTCGAGCTTCTGGGCGAAATCGTCCGCCGTCTGAGCGGCGAAACGCTGGATAAATTCGTCCAGGAGCAAATTTATCAGCCGCTGGGAATGAAGGAGACCGGATATCTCCCGGCCGCCTCGCTGATTCCACGCATCGCTCCGACCGAGGTCGACGAGGCGACCGGCAAGCCCTGGCGCGGCATCGTGCATGACCCTACAGCGCGCTACATGGGCGGCGTCGCCGGCCATGCCGGAGTTTTCTCAACTGCGTCCGATCTCGCGCTCTATTGTGAGATGCTGCTGGGCAAGGGCGAGCGCGGCGGCAATCGCATCCTCTCCGCGGCCGTCGTCGAGAAGTTCACCGAACCCAACTCGCCGCCCGATCAGCCCGCCCTGCGCGGCTTGGGCTGGGATATCGATTCTTCCTATTCCTCCCCGCGCGGCGAACTGTTTCCCATCGGCTCCTACGGCCATACCGGCTTTACTGGCACTTCGCTGTGGCTCGACCCGGCCAGTCAAACCTACGTCATTCTGCTCACTAACTTCATCCATCCCAAAAGCGGCAAGAGCCTGAACTCGCTGCGCCGAAGCATCGGCACCATCGTCGCCGCCAACGTCGGCATCAAGTCCTCCGCGGTCGATGAAACCGGCTACAACGAAACGCTGGAGGCGAGCGGTGCGCGCCGCATGGTTGCTCCCAATCACCGCACCCTCACCGGGCTCGACGTTTTAGAAGAGCAGAAATTCGAGCCGCTGAAGGGCCAGCGCATCGGACTCATCACCAACCAGACCGGCATCGACCGCACCGGCCGCCGCGACGTGGATGTCATGCGCCAGGCCGGCGTCAAAGTCACAGCCCTGTTTTCCCCTGAGCATGGAGTCGCCGGCGGATTGGACCAGCCGGATATCGCCGACTCCACCGACCCCGCCACAGGTCTTCCTGTATGGAGCGTGTATCACAACAGCAATTTCAAGGTCGATCCGAAGCATTTGCAGGATGTCGACGCGATGGTCTTCGACATTCAGGACGTCGGCGCCAGGTTCTACACTTACGGCTGCCTGATGCTGTACATGCTGCAGGAAACCACCAAAGCAGAAAAGACGTTTTATGTTTTGGACCGTCCCAACCCGATCACCGGTGTGCACGTGGAAGGTCCGGTGCTCGACAAGGCATTGGAGAGCCCCGTCGGCTGCATGGAGATCCCCATCCGCCACGGCATGACCCTCGGCGAGATCGCCAGCATGGCCAACGCGGAGAGAAACATCAAAGCCGACCTGCGCGTCATCCCCATGAAGGATTGGTCGCGCGGGGATTGGCTCGATTCCACGGGTGTGTTTTGGGTGAACCCGTCGCCCAACATGCGGAGCCTCAATGCTGCGACCCTGTATCCCGGCGTGGCCATGATCGAGTCCGCGCCCAATCTGTCGGTCGGCCGCGGCACGGATTCGCCCTTTGAGCAGATCGGCGCGGATTGGATGCGGGGCGGGGAACTGGCCCAGGCCTTGAACGCGCGCTCCATTCCCGGCGTGCGCGTCTACCCTACGCGCTTCCAGCCCACCGACTCCGTTTTCAAAGGAAAGTCCATCGAAGGCGTTCGCTTCGTCATCCTGAACCGCGAAACCTTCGACTCGGTCCGCTTCGGCCTGGAGCTCGCCAGCGCGATTCAAAAGCTGTATCCCGGGAAACTTGACCTGGAAGCCTGCCGCCGCTCCATCGGCTCCCGCAAAGTCATCGACGAGCTGAAGCAGGGCACCGACCCGTCCACCATCGAGCTGCACCTGGCCGACGATCTGCAAGCCTTCGCCGCGCGCAGCAAGCCGTTTTTGATGTATTGAGCGATTAGGCGGGGCTCTCGACCTCGACTGCCCCCGCGAAGCTCGCCGGCTGCGGAATCTTAAGCCCTTCGCTGCGCAGGCCGTCGAGATGAAACTCGATGGCTTCCTGAATCAGCCGCTCGACCTCATCGCGCGAATCGCCCACGGCGACAACGCCGGGAAGGTCCGGCACGTAAGCCCCCCACGACGTCGGGCCCTTCTCGTAGATAACGGTGTACGTCATGATGGCTTCTCTCCTTCGATGCCCGCGCTCTTGAGGATCGCCTTCAGCGTTCCAATCGGCACGTCTTTTCCAGATTGACCCGGCACTGTGACGACCAGCCCTTTGTCAGGATGCTTAAACTGGCGGTGACTCCCCCGAGTCGCCCTGAGCCGCCAGCCGTCCGCTTCCGGCAGCCGAATCAGATCCCGAACCTTCACTCCTACTCCCTAGCTTAGCGAACCCCCGTCACACCCCCAGCAACACCCCCCGAGCCTCCATGCCGGTCAGCCTCGCCAGCGTATATGCGTACCACTGAAGCTGGCGCTCATATTGCTCCCGCCGCCCTTCTAAATCCGCGTCGGTTTTGAAATCCACCACCGTCCACTCGCCGAGGGAGGAGGACGCCGCGAACGCCAGATCGACCACCCCCTCTAGCATCCTGCCATCCTCCAGGCGCAGCGTCACCGGATATTCGCGATAACACCGCTCCGCCGCTCGAGCCCGCGCCAGAATCGGATGACGCAGGGCTCTCGCCACCGATTCCGCGGCCGCGCGAGTCTCCTCCTCCGTCGCTCCCAGCACCCTGGCATTCATCTCCACTACGCGGCGAGCGCCCTCCGCGGAAGCATCCAGCGCGACATCGCGCAGAGCCGCATGCACCAGCACTCCGAACCGCTTGCCCAGCGGCCTTCGCCCGGCCGGACCGGCACTGGCGAACTCAATCGGAATCACCGCCGGCGGACCCTCCTCAGCCGTGCTCGCCAAAAACACTGCGACCTCAGGCCGAGCCCCCTCGCGCAGCACTTCATCCCGCTCCGCTTGCCACGCCCGATACTCCGCCAGGCTCGCGCCGCCGTCCGGCTCCAGCGTGGCCTTCAGCACCTCGTCCTGCCAGACCGTCTGGCTCTGCTCCTCGCCGAGCTTCAATTTGAATGGATCCCACCACACCACTTCATGCTCGCCCGCCTCCGGCTGCACCAGCCCGGGCCGCACCGAAAACAGGTCCTGCCCGTCGTAATCCATCGGCCGAGCCAACACGCTCGCCTCGCCGAAACCCTCCGGACAACCGGGTGCCTTGCGCGACCTGCGCCAGTTCGCGCGAGCCGGATAAATCGCCTTGTTCAACGGCCCCAGCCAGCCGTCCTGGGGAAAAGCCTCATCGCCGACCGCCGGCACCACCAGCAGGTCCCGAGCGCGTGTCGCCGCGACATACGCCACGCGCACCCCTTCCGCCCGCTCCTTTTTAGCTTCCTCCTCGCGCCGGTCCAGCAGTTCCCGCGGCGCACACCCCAGCAGCTCCATCGCGCACAGCTTTTTCTCGGTACTCACGTACGCCTCCGGCTCATTGCGCGACAGCCCGGTGGTCAGGTCCGCCAGAATCACCACCGGAAACTCTAGCCCCTTGGCGCTATGCAGGGTCATCAACCTCACCCCGTCGGAATCCTCTTCCAGCACGGGAGCCTCCGCCGCCTCGCCCCGCTCAGCCTGCGCGGTCAGGTCCTCGACGAATCCCCGGAACGACACGCCTCCACTCGCTTCATACGTCCTGGCCAGGTCCGCCACGCGGGTCACGTTGGCCAGAATCTGCTGCCCGCCGGGCCGAAGCAGGAACCCGGCATGCGCGCGAGTCGCCTCAATCAATTCATTCACTGTTGCCGCGAAAGATCGGTAATTACGGCCTTTATGCAGTTTACCCAGAAGCCCGAGAGCTGCGTCGATCTCCGCAAACGCCGTGGCGTCCGTCCGGCGCGGGTTCAACCGGCCATGCTCCCTACGGTACAGCAGCAGCCGCTCATCCGTGATCGCGAACAGCGACCCCTTCAATGCCGCGAAAACGTTCAGCTCGTCGTCCGGCCATTCGATCGCCGTCAGAGCCGCACGCAGCGTCTCTACCTCTTCGCGCCTGTGGAACGTTTTCGATCCGGCCACCAGATGGGACACGCCGCGAGCCTCCAGCGCCCGCACCACCTCGCGCTGCAAATCGACCTTTCCCCAGTTTCGCTTCCGAAACAGAATGGCGATGTCGCGTTCCTTGAATCCCCAGCCGCTTTCTCTAACAATCCAATCGACGAAGGCGGCGATCGCGTCCGGCAGCGACTTCGCCACGGCCTCCTTGGCGAGCCTGGTTTTGTACGGCCGCGGGACCGGCAGCACGATCACGCTCGGCTGATCCGGGATCTCCTCCCGATAGCGCTCCAGCGCAGCCCATTCCGCGTGCCCGTGTTCAACATCGCCACTCATTTCCGTTTCAAACGCCGTATTAATGAATTGTTGAAGATTGGGCACAGAACGATAACTGCGCCTAAGGGTTACCAGTCCCACGCCGCGCTCTTCCAGGCGCTCCCGAACCTGCCGGTACAGCACTAGGTCGGCCCTCCGGAACTTGTAGATCGACTGTTTCGGATCCCCGACCAAGAACAGCTTCCCGCCCGGATCGTCCTCGGCTAGGAGCATCAGAATCTCGACCTGCAAGGGGTCCGTATCCTGGAATTCGTCCACGAACAGATGGGTGAAGCGCCGCTGCAGGTAATGGCGGACATCTTGTTGCTGCTGCAGCAAATCCCGAGTCAGGCACAGCAGGTCGACGAAGTCCAGCTTGCCCATGCGCCGCTTGCGCTCTTCGTATTCATCCAGCAGCCCGCGCATCTCCTCGCGCAACAGAGCCGCGAGGTCCGCGTCCGCCCGCGCGCGAAACTCCGCGACCCACAACGCCAGCTCGTCGCGTTGAGCCGAGAGTTCCTCTCGGCTGACTCCGCCCCCGTATTCCCCGCGCCCCTTCTTGCCCGACTTCCGCAACTCCCGCCCCAGTTTCAGCAGCCTTCCTTCCAGCCCGTCGTAATCGCGCTTGCCGACCGATTCCGCCTGCGCCAGCCACCCGGCTAGCGCTCGAGCCGGTGCGGCGCCGAGGTACAGGTCGTCGTTGATGCGCCGCGGATTGCAGCTCATCTCCGCCAGGTCCCGGGTCATCCGCGCCAGCGTGTCGATCTCCGATTCGCGCGCAAAAGGATCGCGCCTCCACGGGGCAGGGTAGTCGCGCCATTCCACCAGCTTCCACCCGGTTCTCTCAAGTTGCTCCAGAGCCGGCGAATCGTCCCAGCCGTCGCGCCATGCCAGCCTCGCGAAGGCCCTCCGCAACGCCGGCGAGTCCTCATCCAGACGCCGCTCCAGCCACGCACGGAAGGAGCGCTGATAGATGCGGTAGGCCTCCTGCTCGCTCAACTCCTCGAAGCCCGGATCGACCCCCGCCTCCACCGGCCGCTCCCGCAGTATCTGGGCGCAGAAGCTGTGGATGGTCCCGATGGAAGCCTCTTCCAGGCGTTCCAGCGCATCTTCCAAAGCGGCCTTGCGGTCGCCGTCCGCTTCCAGACGCGCCTGGTCCAGCGCCCCGCGCAGCCGCAGTTTCATCTCCCCAGCCGCTTTGTGTGTAAACGTAACCGCCGCAATATGTTCTATAGAAGTTCGGCCTGAAGCTAAAAGTTCAACCAAACGTTTTACCAGCTCCGTGGTTTTTCCGGTCCCGGCGGAGGCCTCGACGATCAGGCTTTCATCCAGCGAGGTCCGGATCCGCTCCCGCGCCGCTTCGTCCGAGAGTGCGGGCGCGAAGCTCATAACAACCCCCGAATTTCGTGCAGCCCGTCCAGCCGCTCATCCTGGCGATTCTTGGCCCGGCCCGCGCGCTGTTCCTCGTATGGGCCGCACACACCCCGGTAATCGCACATGCCGCAGGCGTCTTTCTCTGGAACCGGCGGGAGAAAACCCGCCTCGATCGCGCCATCGATATTGGCGAGCAGCTTCGCCACAAACGCACGCGAGCGCGGGCTCACTGGAATGCCGATCTGCCGATACTCGCCCCGCTGGGTCGCATAGAACAGCCGGCCCATTTCCACCGTGCCCTCCAGCAGCTTTTCCGCTGCCAGTGCATACAGCATCGGCTGCAGAACCTTCCCGCCACCGGTATACGCCGGAATCTTCTCCGGAGGCTTGCCGGTCTTGTGGTCCGTCACCCGCAACATTCCCGTGCGAATATGTTTTTCCACCAGATCGATGGATCCGCGCAGGTTCACGCCTTCCGCGAGCTCAGCGGTCTGCTCCGAACTGGCCGCGTCCCGTCCCGCACGCGCGGGCAACCCGAAGCCGTATTCGAAATACAACGGCTCCCAATCCCCGTCGTTCTGTGCCATCTGTTGCAGCCATCCGCGAAGATCCATCCGCAGATCCTCGATCCCGCTCTTCCAGACTCGCGGCACGGCTGGAGCCAGTTCCTCTTCATACCGCGCGGCGACCCGGTCCAGCGTCCGATCCAACGCCGCCAGAGCAGGGTCGATCTGTTCGGGCGCCAAAGGCAGGGCGCGTGCGCCCTTCATCTCGTTCATCAGCTCGAACTGTACTTCGTGAAAGAGAGCCCCGCGCGTCAACGGATCCAGTTCCTCGAGCGGCGCCGCATCCTCCCTCGGCTTCAGCCGGAAAATTCCGTTCAAGGCGAATTTGTACGGGCACACCGCGAACTGCTCCAGCGCCGAAGGCGACCATGCTCGTGACCGCAGCCGCTCGGCGCCCAAAACCGCCAGCGCCGCAACGTCATGCGCGATCAATCCGTCCGCTTCTCTCCAAGCCGCCCGCCAGCGGTACCAGCGCGTGCGCAGGCTCCGAGCCAGGTGCGCGTTCGCCTCCATCAGGTACCGCGCGCTGCTTTTAGCGCCAAGCCGGGCCAAATCGTATTCCGCATCGTCGATCGCCTCCGCCGCCATCTTCGGAGCCGGCCAGCTCAGCCGGGCGAGCGCCGCCTCTCGCGTCTGGGTCTCGAACTCTTTCAGCTTGGGCAGCGCGCCTTCCAACGCCCTCGGCAGCTCCAGCGCGTAAAACGACGGCACCCGCGCGCGAGCCTCCGCCGCATCCATGCGCGGATATGACGCGATGAACCGTTCCCGCGCCGCGCCCACTGCCAACCGCAGTTTTTCCCGCTCCTCTAGATTTCGATCGATGCGCAGGGGCAAGTCCGCGCTCAACTCGCGCCGCGCCTCATCCAGCAACAGCGGATCTTCCAGCGTCCTTTGCGGAAACAAACCCTCCGCCAATCCTGGGAGGAACACCACGCGGAACTCGCACCCGCGCGCCTCGTCAATCGAACCCACGAAGACTCGTCCCCAGCGCCGTTGCGGAGGCTCGCGGCGCAGGAAGCGCAAGCGATCGCTCAGCACCTGCGCGACTTCCTCCACGCCCACCGGCCCGACTTCGCCCATGGGCTCGAACTCGGCCAAGACCTCGATCACTCCCTCCGGACTGCGCAGCGCCGCCCGAGCCAGCGGCTCCAGCACCTTCAGCCACTCGCTCCAGTTGGCGAGTTCGGGAAACTCATCCAGGCGCGTGATCAGCGGCAGTGCGAACCCCGCCAAGGTCTTCAGCCGATCGAGCTGCCGCTCCAGATGGCCGCGCTCCGCATCGTCTTCCAACTCCTCCAAGCGGAGCTCGAATTCGCGCTCCAGCCCGTTGAGCCGGCGAGCCCAGCGATCCCTCCCGCCGATCACCGCCGCATCCACCAGCAATTTTTCCCAACCGGCGGGCGCACTCAAGGGACGTTCGGGGGCCTCTTCAATAAAATGCTCCTCGACATCTGCCGCGGGCTCTTCGCGCAGAAGCATCTCATCCGCCGGCCCGACCCACTCCATGGCTTTCTCCACCGCGGGAACTTGGCCGAACGACAAGTATTCGGCGAAGCTCGACGCCGACAAATCTTCCGCCGCGCATTTCAGCAGCACCAGGAAAGCTCGTCCGGCCGGATCGGGCCGCGCCGTCCCCCGGCTGAAATAGGCAGGCACGCGCGCGCGCCGCAGAGCGTCTTCGACGGCGGCTTGATACCGGTCGGGATTGCGCAGAAGAATCGCCGTCTGGTCGAATGCGATTCCTTCCCGAGCCAGCTTCAGGATGCGCCGGGCTACCTCGGCTAGCTCCAGACCCTCGCCCGGCGCCGAAAACATTTCGAAGCCGTCACGGTTTGCGCATGGCAGAGGAGCTTTGTCGAAAACGTAGCGCTGCAGGTGCTCGATCGCGCCGGAGGGAGCGTCCGCATCCAGATTTTCCACCGGCTCTCCGAACGATTCGGCAACCCCCGGACTCGCCGCGATCAACACATCCGGCGAGCTATCTTCCAGACGGCGGAAAAATTCGCGATGAGCCCGCGTCTCCAGCCGCACGTCCAGCAACAACAGCGGCAGCCGGGTTTCGGCGGTTCCTTCCTCAGCGGCTTCCCCCGCCAGTTGGAGGATCGCCGCCAGATCCGCCAGCCGCCGCGACGCGATCTCCTGTTCGTAGTCTTCGAGCAGCCGCGCCAGATCTGCTCCCGCTGGGCGTCTGGGAAGAGCCCCGCGCGCCGCCAGCTCCTTCGGCCGAATCCCTGCCAGGCGCAGCTCGGAAAGCGTGCGTGCCAGCGCCCGCGCGAAACCCGGCAGCGCTGCAACCGGATCGAAATACCGGAGCGCTTTGGCGCGAGCCGCCTCATGCGCCACCCGCGCGGTCACCGCCTCCCACCCCAGAAAGCTCAATGGAGTCAGTCCGCGTTCGGCCATCGCCGGCCGAGCCAGGTTACTTGCGAGCTGCGGCAAAGTCCATTTGCGCGCCCCGGCCATCCCGGTACCCGAAGCCAGGAAGGACCCTGCCAATCGGCCAGGAACAATAGTCAAAGATTCCGGATATTGTTGAAGGAACGTTCGCGCCGCGGCCAGAAGCCGGCCATTCGAGGCGGATTTAACCAACCGCCGAGCCATGTGTTACCAGTATGTTCTACTCGTCCAGCGGCGTCTCACCCAGGTCGAAAAAGAATGTGGAAAAAATTTTTCCGCATCGGTAACCACGGACCCAGCCCGGTCGTTATTACAGATAACTAATCCCCGTTACGACAGCGGGCGCTCTCACCCCTTTTCACCCATACGAAGCGCCCGCTACTCCTTCCCCAAGGAGTACTCCAAAAGCAGCGCCGTTCGTAAACACAGCCGCGCCCGAAGGAGTGGTCCCGGTGCCGGTCCTACTCCATCACCCCGTCAAATAACGCCGAGCTCAAATATCGCTCACCCGCATCCGGCAAAATCACGACCATCGTTTTCTTCCGCATCGTCTTATCCAGAAACGCCGGCTCCTGAGCCACCCGCACCGCAGCCGCGACCGCCGCGCCGCAAGAGATCCCCGCAAGAATTCCTTCCTCCCGAGCCAGCCTCCGCGCCATCTCGATCGCTTCGTCGTCGCCGACCTGCTCCACCCGGTCCACCATCTTCAGATCCAAAGTCTGCGGAATGAACCCCGCGCCGATGCCTTGAATCCCGTGCGGGCCGGGAACCATCGGCTGCCGCGCCAGCTGCTGCGAGATCACCGGGCTGCCTTCCGGCTCCACTCCAATCGAAATCAGCGGCCTCTTTTTTTCCAGCTTGAAGTAGCGCGAAATGCCGGTGATGGTTCCGCCGGTGCCGATGCCCGCCACCAGCACGTCCACGTTTCCGCCGGTGTCTTCGAAAATCTCCGGACCGGTGGTTTCGAAATGAATCTGCGGATTCGCCGGATTCTGAAACTGCTGCAGCAGCACGTAGCGATCCGGCTCGGCGGCCACCATTTCCTCGGCGCGCTCGATCGACGCCTTCATGCCTTCCGAGCCCTCGGTCAGGATCAGCTTCGCGCCCAGCATGCGCAGAACCTTGCGCCGCTCGATCGACATGGTCTCCGGCATCAGCAGCGTAACCTTATATCCGCGCGCCGCACCCACAAAGGCCAGCGCGATGCCGGTGTTGCCGCTGGTGGGCTCGATCAATTCCTTGCCGGGCTTGAGCACGCCGCGCCGTTCCGCATCCCAGATCATGGAAGCGCCAATGCGGCACTTCACCGAATACGCGGGATTGCGGCCCTCGATCTTGGCCAGCAGGTTCACCGGCGCGCCCCCGGTCACCCGGTTCAACTTCACCAGCGGAGTTCGGCCAATGCTGAAGGAATTATCGGAGTAGACCGGCATCAAATATCCCAGTTCGCGACGTAGCGATTCTGCGATTCCTTCCAGCGCCGCGCCATCTCCGCAAACGTGGTTTGATCCAGCACACCTGCCACCGCCGCGTCCACCCGCTTCCACAGATCCCCGAAGGGCTGCTGCGCGCCGCGCTTGGCCGTCTTGTCCTCTTCCATATAATGCAGAGCCTGGCCCACCGTGAGCTGATCGGCCGGCCGCGCCAGCCTGTATCCGCCTTCGGCGCCGCGCCGCGACTCCACAAAACCGCCTTGCTTCAAGTTGGCCAGGATCAGCTCCAGAAATTTTTGCGGAATCTGCTGACGGCGCGCGATGTCGGCAATCTTGACCGGCTCGCCCGCGGGCTGCAATGCGAGATCGAAAAGAGCCAGAAGAGCGTACTCGCTCTTCACAGAGATATTCATCGGGTCCTTATGATTCTAACCCGAACGATTCTAACCCGACGAATAAACCCGTTCGCCCTGGACGAAAGTTTCAAGCACGTGCAAGCTCCCGTCTTCGATGGCGAAGCGAACCACGTCAGCGCGAGAACCCGGCTCGAACCCGCCCAGTCTTCCGGCGATACGTCCAACTCTTCCCGGATTCCGCGTCGCCATCGTCACCGCTTCGGCTAAGGAGACGCCGGTCATCCGCATGACGTTGCCGATCGCCCGGTCCACGCGCAGGCTCGAGCCGGCCAGCCGTTCGCCTCCTCTAAGCGTCACGCGACCGTCCGCGCGCAGTTCGATGTCGACCTCACCCAAACGATACTCGCCCGGAGCGCACATCGCGGGCGCAACCGCGTCGGTCACCAACACCGTGCGCTCCACGCCTTTGGCTCGCACTGCTACGCGCAGGAAAGAAAGGGGAAGATGATGCCCGTCGACGATGAAGCTGGCGGCCAACCGGTCCTCGGCGAGCTGCTCCCAAATATAGTTGGGATGCCGGGGCAGGGTAGCGTGCGCTCCGTTCCCCAGGTGCGTCGAGAGGGTCGCGCCGGCACCCACCGCGGCCTGAATCTGCTCACTTGTCGCCTTGGTGTGGCCGATGCTCACCACCACGCCCTCGCGAGCCAGCCGTCCGATGTACGCCGGCGCCCCCGGCCATTCCGGGGAAAGCGTCACCAGCCGCACCTGGCCTTGCGAGGCGTCCTGCCAGCGCCGGAACTCGTCGAAATCCGGCACCCGCACCCACTCCTTAGGATGCGCGCCTCTCGGGCCATCATCGGGAGAGATGCTCGGACCCTCCACATGGAATCCCTCGATCGAGGCCGCGGCGTTGCCTAGATGCTCCTTCGCCCGAGCCAGATTCCGCAGCGCGCCCGCCATCGCCTCCGGCGCTCCAGTAATGATGGTAGGAAGGAAGGCCGTGACCCCGGTCGAATGTAGCGCCGCCACCGATCGCGCGATCTCATCGGCCGGCGTTGTAGGCGAGTTGTAATCGACTCCGGCACAGCCGTTCACCTGTAGGTCTATGAATCCAGGGGATAGATACGCACCCGGCGCCGGCCCACCCGGTTCCGGCTCCACCCGCCGGATCGCCCCGTCGAACTCTAACTCGATGGTTTCACCCGAGAAGACGTTCTGGCCTTTACAAATCATGCGGGTCCTGATTTATGCACAGCATACCCACAATACACCACTTGTAAGTGACCGGTAAGAAGGGGGAAACTCCTGTTGAAAATCGGAGCAACAGGATTGTAGCCCGGGCCCGGTCCTGGTACAACCATACAAGATTTCTGCGAGGGATCGGGCTTGGGTGTCAGTCTCGGGGGAGGTGGCCTCCGGTCCGGTTCCGAGCAGGAATTACGACTCCGAAAACGTACCCTCCGTAGTAATGAACCCGCGAAGGGCTGATCCGGCCCTTCGCGGATTTTAACCCCGGTTACTGCTGCAGCCGAGCATGCACCGAAAGCGACGGCGAACTGCCGGTCAGCGTGAGCACATGGGCTCGGAGTGCGGTGTTGGCTGCGCCGAAGCGCGGCGCGTGAGTTCCCATCGTAACGTCGGCTTCCGCCAAGCCCGTTCCCACCTGGTATTTCTCGAAGCTCAGCGTGACCTCCGCTTCCTTCTCTACCAGACCGGTGATACTGAACACCGCCTGCTGCTGGGCATCGGAAAACGGCGTCGAGCTGGCCGTGTCCTCGATCGCAATCGTTGCCGCAGATCCTTGAGTTAGCCCGGAAATGTTCAAGAAGACCGTGTAGTCGCCGCTCATCGCGCTGGTGTTGAGGGTTCCGGTCACAACGCCCGCCGAAGTCACCGTTTGGACACCGGTGGTAATGTCGTAGTTCATGTTGGTTTCTCCTTGCGGGCCTGGCCCGCGCGGCGAGCTTCCCATGTCGCGCCGCGCCAGGCCCGCGCCCTGCAGCATCCATCCCACAGGAACGGCTAGACTTCGGTGGCCCGGCTCGGGTGTGACGCGCTCAGGGGCTCGGCTGACGAGGAACTGCGCCGCGGCAGCTTATTGGTGCTTGCCGAGGCGGATCTCGATTTCAAGCAGCCGCTTTTCGAGCACGTTGACGCGTGCCGAGAGCGCGGTGTCGAGGTTGGACTGATCGGCTTCGACCTTGCGGAGGCGGATGGTCTGGCCTTCGGAGAATGCGGCGAAGCCGCGCAGAAGCTCGGTTTGCATGTCGCGCATTTTCTCGACCAGCCGCTCTTCCATGGCCGCGAGAGCTTCGCGGAGGTCCTGCTTGGTGGCGGGGCTGTTGTCTTCGGGCATGACAGGGTTCCTTTCGTTCTGGCTCCGGTGACAGCGAAGGCTGTAGCCATTATCGCTCGGTCTGGCGCTGCGACGGCATGGGAATTTGGCTATGGGTCAGTCGCACTGCTTGCCGGGGCGAAGCTCCGAGTACCGCCGGTAACACATATTCTCGACGGTTGGCGGGTTGGTCTGATGGCGTCGGCTCTTGCGATTGTTAACTGGGTTCCGATTTGCCCACGGGGTGGGCTCCTTTCCGCTCCGGCTGCAGCGCGTGGCAGGCGCTGGCGGCGGGCTCTGGACGTGCGCCTTCTCCCGGGCGCCGGCACACGGCGACGGCTGTCCGCGATCGGGCGCTTTTTCCGGCACGCGTGCGCAGAGCTGCCCGGTGCGTGCGTTGAAGGCCTCGCTGTTCCTGCGCGGGCTCGAGCCTGAGCGCGCTCTTCCCTGGCCGCGGCGTGTCTGGCCACCCTGGTGCCGGTGATGGTCGGCAATATCGTTAAGGCCGCGGTGGAGTCGATTGGGCTGGACGCCTCGGGCTTCGGCGCGCACAGTTTACGCGCAGCCTCGTGACGACGGCGGCCGAGGCAGGTTATCCGGAGACGCGGATCATGCAGCAGACGGGCCACAAGTCGGTGCAGACGGTCGCGCGCTGCGTCCGACCAGCGACAGCTTTCTCCGTCGAATGCGATGGCTCGCGCGCTTTGACCCGATCGCGCACAACGGAGCCTGGCGGCCCTGTGCGCTGGATCGACAGCACCCGTCCGGCTGCGCGGACGCTGCGCTGGAGCTCCTCCAGGGCTCTGATCGACTGATCGATATGGGTGAGCGCTTCGCGTAGGCTCGCGATCGCCCGGTCCGTCTGGGTTTGCATCGGCCCTGCGGGTTAAAGGTGAGGCGCGTCGCTTTGCCACGATGCCGGCGGGAACCCTGTCAAAGACTCCCGGTCACCGAAGCGCCGCGCCTTCCCTCCAGCATCACATGCTGCAGGCGCGAAGCAGCAGCGCGATTCGCGATGAGCGGAGCCGCGAAGGCCAGGCGGCGCATTGCGGCGCGCCCCGATTCTCTGCTGTCTGTCGCGCCCTACCTTGATTCGGCAACTTCTGCGGGTGTGTCGGCTGGAAGGCCTTCAAGGAACTGCTGAACCCCTTCGTAGTCCTGGAGCTCCGGTCGACCGCTGCCGTCGAGAGGCTCAACTTCAAATTGGTTCGGATTGTGCTGGCGTATCAGCCCGTGGTGGGTGCGAGAACTCGTCTTATAGCGGAAGAGTTTCTGATCAGTCGGCGCGGTCGGCTCCTGGGTTACGGTTACGTTGGAGCCTTTGAGATTGAACACAGGGTTTTCCTTCTTTCTGCGCCTTGGCAATGGCGCTCAGGGTTGTTTTGTCCCTTTGGTGTTTGAGATGCGGAGTTTCTGGCCTGCGATTCAGGGTCTTACGCCCGTCGCGCCGGGCGCGCCGTGCCGAGCGAGCGCGGCAGAGCTGCGCCGCGGCGGCGCCGCTGACCGGGCGCGCGGGGGGCTGGTGTGCGCGTCGGGCGTTACTGGCGCGGGCGCGGAGGAAGCTCGCCGCGTTCGATGCGGCCGATGCGTTCTTCGAGCAGGCCGAGGCGCTCATCCAGTTGCGGGAGCGTGCGCAGCTTGATTTCGACGGGCCTGCCCCAGTCGTGGAAGGCGCGCAGCACTTCGGTTTGCATGTCGCGTGCGCGTTCGGTCAGGCGCTCTTCGAGGGCGGCGATTTCGGCCTTTAGCTCGGCCTTCATGGCTTCCAGGAATTCGCGCAGTTCGCTGTCCATGGTGACAAGGTTCCTTTCGATGCTGGGCTCCGGTGGCAGCGGAGGTTCTGTGGTTATTATCGCGCGAGCCGTTCGCGCCTGCGGCGGTCTTCGGGCGCGAGCTCCATGCGCCGGTTTTCCATGTCCGACCTGGTCTCCCAGCCCACGCCGAATTTGCGGGTGAGCGGCGCGGTGAGGTCCTGCGCGAGCTGCTTGGCTTCCGGCCTTCCCAGGCCGGCTGGGTGGTGGCCGGCGCTGGGAACAGCAGAAGCTGAACCGCGGTGGCGGACTGCGCGTTTCATCTCTTGCGGCTGTGGCTTCCGCCGGTGACTTCGATGTAGACGGTGATGGCCCAGGCCCGCACGTCTTCCGAGCTGGCCCGGGAATTTGCGCCGATCGATTCCGCGCGGGCTTCGGCTTGGTGCACCCTTGGCGCGTCGCGATCAGGCCGCGCGTGGCTTAGCGCGTCGAGCGCGAGCTGGATCGCGCTTCGTGCTGTCCTTGTAGCGGTTTCGAGCTCTCTTGCGCTGGCTTGGACGGTCAGAGATCCGGATGCGGCGGCCGTCGCTGTGAGGTGCAGCAGGATGCGGAGCTCCGCTTCTTTCAGCGTCGGCGCGAGCTGCGCGAGCGCTGGGAGTACTGCCGATAACACATATTATGTAAAGTAGGCTGGTAGTGGTTCAGTTTGAAATTCCAGCATCTTGACATCCGAGGCCGGAAGTGCGATCGAGGTAATCTTTAGTCGATAATCCATTCATGCCCCACTTCGACGCGATCCTGTTCGACTTCGACGGCGTCCTCGCCGACACCGAACCCGTCCACTTCGCGGCCTGGTGCGACGCGCTGGCGCGGCTCGGGGTCCATCTCGCCTCCTCACGCCAGAGCGAATTCGTCGGGGTCTCCGACCGGACCATGATTGAACAGATTGCCGCTGAACAGAAACCACCGCTTGCGGCCGACCATCTCTGGTCCTCCTATGCCGATAAACGGGCTCTGTTTCGCGAGCGCGTAGCCGCCGAGCCTCCGATTCGCCCGGAAACCGTAGATCTGCTCGGTAGTGTCTATAAGAAGTATAAGTTAGCGGTCGTTTCCTCAAGCGATCGATCGGAGATAGAGCCGATGCTCGATCGAGCCTCTGTTCTGCCGTTATTTCAGGGGCTTGTATGTGGAATGGAAGTACTTCGCTTGAAGCCTGCGCCGGACCCCTACCTGCGCGGCGCGGAACTGCTCGGCGCGCGATGTCCGCTGGTGGTGGAGGACTCGGATGCGGGTGTTGCGTCTGGGCTGGCCGCCGGTTTTGAGGTGCTACGTTTGTCCTCGCCGGACGCCCTCACCCGTGAGCTGACTGGGTTTCTGAAATAAAAAAGGGCCCGGCGGAGGCTTTCGCCCCACCGGGCCGCACGAGGGAAGAACCGAGGAACCTGTTACCGCAACCGGGCTACGCTACCGGCGCCCTCCGCCGCCGTGTCCGCCGCCACCGCCGCGAGACGGAGCCGGAGCGCTACGCATCCCCCCGCCGGACGGAGCCCGAGGCTGCACGATCGACGGGTTCATCCGCAAAGGCTGCTGTTGCGGAGCCGGCCTGGATTGGGGCTGCGCGTAGTTGCCGCCCCGCGACTGCCCTCCGTAGCCGGACTGCGGCGAAGCTCCGCGATTCACACTCTGCGGACTGCCGCCGCGAGCGCCACTTCCTTGTTGGCCCACCGCTCCCTGCCGTCCCTGCCCGGAAGCCACGTTTCCACGAGCCCCGCCCGCCGCGTTATACCCGTTGAAACCGCGCCAACCGGCGTTACCGTTGCCATTGGCCGCCGAGGACGAGCTGCGGCTGTAGAACCGCGCCGTCGAACCGGTCTGCGGCATCCCCCGCGTATTCACCGCGCCGGTCGTAATCCGCCGGCTGGCGGCCGACGGAGCCAGTCCCAATCCGCCGCGAATCGCCGACGACCTCGCCAATTCCGCGCTGGAGGGCCGCACCATGCTCGCTCCCGCCACCGATGCGTGACCGAAGTCCGCCGCGTTCATGCTGCTGACCGCATTGCCTACCCGGGCATTGCGGAAGGCATTGACCGCAGCCACATTGCTGCCGCCGAACCGGCCCGCCACCGCGCCTGCGCCATACCAGGGATGGAACGCTTCATACGGAGCCAGAGGCACCCAGCCTACGTGGCCGAACCCGAAGCCGAAGCCTACTCCGATCCCGACTCCGGAGCCCCATCCGAAGAAGCCGACCATCGCCGGCCGCCAGAAGTGAGGTCCACCGAACGCTCCCGGCCACCACGCCCAGCCCCCCCACGGGCCCATGTACCAGCTCCCGTAGTGATACGGAGCCCAGCCCCACGGCTCGGCCCCCAACCAAGTCCAACCGTAGTAGTTCTCGTCGACCCACGAACCGTCCTGATAAGGAGCCCAGCCCGGAGGCTCATTCGGAACCCACACATTGCCGTAGTTGGGATCGTTCTGCCATTGGCCGTATTGATCGAGCGCTTCCCCGCCCGCTACGCTAGGAGGAAGGTACCCCGGACGATAGCTGCCACTCTGAGATGCCTGCTGCATCACCTTATCGCGATCCTGGTTGAAGCGATCGAAATCATCCATGGGGATTGCCGCCACCAACTGGAACTCCGGACCGTTGGCCCCTGGGCGGATCTGCATGGTCTGCCCCGGCACCAGATTCTCATTGCCATTCGGCCCGTCAATCTCGGCTTGGCCCGAGCGCACCGTGATCTCCGTGATCCCGTCCGGCCGCACCGTCACACGGTACGTCCCCGCCTTCAATGGCCGAACCGAAACCTGCGGCGTCGAAATCTCTGCCTGAGCTCCACTCTGCGCCGGATCTTGCAGCACCTGGAAACTCGCCGTCCCGGCCGCAATCTGCACTTGAAAATGCTGAAACTCCAGTTCGCTCAGCCGTACTTCCGTAGAAGGAGCCAGCCGGATCATGTTGTTGAAATCGAATTGGACTTCGGCGCGCCCCGTATCGCCCGTCTCCACCCGGTCGGTGGTCACTAGAGGCACGTTTACGCCAGCCGGAGTCAACTCACCCAGATCGCCATGCCGCATCCCCACGTTGCCCTGCACGAAGCTCAGCCGCGCCACTCCATGATTGGGAGCGTCGCCCTGATTCGGATCGGGTTGATTAGGAGCCGGTTGATTGGCCGGAGGAGGTTGGATCGGACCCTGACCCCAAGCCGGAGCCAGTGCGACTGCCAAGATAAGAGCTACAGCCGTCCGTTTCATTGCCATCACCATCCGCTACTGCAAGGGCAATTCAGCGGCCAAAGGGCAAACTTATGAATTCGCGGCGGTTATGAGCAAACGAGCCGTGGCTCGCCCTGGCTGAAAACCACCACCCTGGTGCTAGCGGGCCGTTTAGTTCGCCGCCGGAGCCTTATCCAGACGATCGATGACGATCACATCCAGCATGACCCTGGTTTTTTCGAGTTTCAATCCGAGCTGTTTCTCCACAGCCTCGATTGGGGCTGGCGCATCCAGCGGTTGATCGCCGCAGCGCATCATTCCGTTGCTCGAGTGATCAATTCCGACGTACAGATCGACATCGTAGTTGCCGGTCAGCCCGGTCTTGTCGATCACTCGCGCTCCGGTTGCCGCCCGCAGAGCCTGCGCGACGCCCGCCATATCCTTGTTGTGCGCGATCACGTGGTCGCCGGTGCAAGACGCTCGAATCATCACCGCGGCGCCGCCCGTCTTGCCGTCGGTCGGCGTCAGTTTCGGCCCGCCAGCGGCAACGGTCAGATTGTATGCGGGGAAGTCCTTCTTGAGGGTGTGATAGGTCATGTGAAGCCGCTCGGCCAGCAGATTTCGCAGCATCACATTGAGTTGCTCCTTGGTGGTTTGCTCCTTGAAAGCCGCGGCCGGAAGCGTCGCCGCGATGTCGAGCCGCGTCGCTCCCGCCCAATCTGGCGCGGTCAGTTGATCCGGGTTAACCCCGAAGGCCCGCGTGAGCAGCACGAGCAGGGATGCGTTGGTCGCCGTGAATCGGCCCGGATCATCGGTCCCGGGACCGCCTTGCATCATGTTTCCGAATCTGGCGTTCGGCGCCGCCGGCCGTACCGAAGCTACCTCGAACGACTGCCCGAGCACAACGGCTCCACACAGCGCCGCAGCTCCAAACAGCGACGCGACCGGCAGGGAGCGGAGTTTTCTCATACCCACTTGAGACGTCCTGAGCCGGCATTTTCTTCCTCTCTGTCGTCCCTCTATTTTCTGGTCAGCTCGTCATACAGGCTGCCGTAGAACATTCCGTTGAACCGCCAGCCCAGGTCGTCGGTCATCACCTGCATCGCCAATTGATCGCGGGTCGCACCCGCCTTGATCGCGGCTTGAGCGCGGCTGATTAGCGTCGCGAATTTGTCGCGATAGGCTTGGACGTCGGCGCGAGTCTTGGGCTCGCCTCGACCCGGAATCGCCATGTCCCAATCCAGCTTCAGGACACCGTCCAGAATCTGCGTCCACTCCACAGCGCTTCCGCCGTTGGCGAAGTCGACGATGGGAGTGGCGTCGGTGATCTGATCGCTCACCATCACCACCTTCAGATCCGGAAAATACACCATGGTGTCGTCGCCGGTGTGCCCGCGCCCGTAGGAGTGCGCCTCCACCACCACGCCACCATAATTGAGCGTGTAATCTTTCGCGAAGGTTTGTGTCGGCCGCCCGGGAATGTCCTTGGTGCGAGCATCGCTGGCCATGTCGGTCTTCAGCGCCTCCAGCCCAATCACCGTCGCGCCCGCGTCGACGAACTTCTGGTTGTTGCCGACATGATCCGGATGGTGGTGCGTGTTGAAGACGTACTTGACGGGCAGATCCGAAACCGAGCGGATCTCTTCCATCAGGCGCGCGCCGTGGTCTTCGGTGGCGTCCGGCGGGTTCTTGGTATCCACCACGATCAATCCTCCTTGCGCCACGCGGACCAGAGTATTGGCTCCGCCGCCGGTCACCAGGTACAAGCCCGGTTTGAGCTGGCGGATCTTATCGACCGTCGCGCCGGCTTTGGGAGCTCCGCCGCGCCCGCGCCCGCCGGGAGCCTGTCCTAACAGCGCCCCGCCGCACAAAGCAAGCACAGTTGCGCTCATCACCGACCATAGAGTTGTTCGCGACATTTGGATCAATATACTACTGCAGCTCGATGTAAGCCAGCGGCGGCGGCAAGTGAAACATCGGTATTATGACACCTTGATCCACGTTTCCCCGAAGAATCGTTTCGTCAGGTTGCGGCTCCCGTTGCCGCCCCAATGGACGGGCGAGATTATCGCCGCTGCCGCGCTGCTCCTCATCGTGATTTTGTTCCACTGGCGGCTGACGCTGACGCATCAGTACACCTGGCTGGAGAATCCCGACCTCGCCAATCTGGTGCTTCCCTGGATCCAATTTCAGGCTGGCGAATGGCATCAGCATCACTTTGCCCTGTGGGATCCCAACAGTTGGTTTGGACAGCCCTTGTTCGGGCAGGGCCAGCCCGGCTCGGCCTATCCGCTGAACTGGCTGCTGTTCCTGGCGCCGCTCAAAAACGGCTGGATGCGGGAATCGGTGCTGAACTGGTATTACGTCCTGATTCGCGGCCTGGCAGCGTTGGCCGCCTACGCCTTAGCTCGCGATCTCGGCCGCAGCCGCATGGCCTCGATTCTTGCCGGCTGCGTTTACGCGCTCGGCGGCTACGTCGCCGCCACCGCCGCTCCGCAGATGGTCAACGGAGCCGTGTGGACGCCGCTGGTGTTTCTATTCCTGATACGCGCGGGGCGCGGAGTGCACACGTGGTCGAGTGCCCTGCTCTCCGGATTCTTTTTAGGCGTGGGCTGGCTGGCCGGGCATCACCAGATGAATTTGTACGTCACGATTGCGGCCGCGGCGATGTGGCTCTGGTTCGTTCTACGCGAGGGCAAAGTGAACACCGCCATACTGAAACTCGGCGCGGCGTCGCTTATCGTCGCCGTTCTGGCCAGCGGATTCCAGACCATCCCCATGGCCGAATACGGCCGCTTGGCGGTGCGCTGGAGCGGTACACCAGAACCCCTGCGCTTCAACGAAACGGTCCCATACACGGTGCTGGAGCAGTATTCGATGCATCCTTCCGGCCTGCTTGGCCTCATTCTTCCTAATTTCATCCACGGCGCGAATGCTTATGTGGGCGTGGTCGCCTTCGCGCTGGGTTTGCTGGGCTTGATCTCGGGTTGGAAAGAAGCCGCGGTGCGATGGCTCGGCTCGCTCAGCCTGGGCGGACTTCTGTTTGCTCTGGGACCGAACGGCCTGCTGCACGGCGTGCTGTACGCGCTGGCGCCGATGCTCGATAAAGCGCGCATGCCGGCCGCCGGCACGGTGGTTTTCTCAGCCGCATTCGCGCCTCTGGTGGCCTACGGGGTCGACTTCGCCGTTCAACCAATTCAATCCCTCTGGACGAAACGAGCCGGAGTGCTGCTGGCAGGCTTCGCCGCGGGCACGGCGTTGCTGGTCGTCATTGTGAGCGCGGCGAAAAATGAGGGCGCGTTGGACGACCGGCTCATGATCACGGCTCTCGCTTCCGCGCTGGCCGCGGCGATGCTGGCGGCGGTCCGCAACGGCGCCGTCTCTCGAAAAGTGTTCGGCGTGGCCGTGCTCGGCCTGGTCTTGCTGGAACTTTCGAACGTCACCGATTACGGTTTGCCGAATCGCAGCGACAAGGGAACCACTCCAATCCTGGCCACTCTGAGCCGGGACAGCGATCTCGTGGATTACATCCGCTCCCGTGGGACCGCCGCGCGAGTCGAGTACGACGATCAACTGGTCCAATACAACATCGGCGACTGGTACGGCGTCGAGGCGGTCAACGCTTATACCGCCGGAGTCCTCACCAAGATCTGGGAGATGGACCTGTTTTCACGCCGCGGCATGAACTTCTTCGGGATCCGCTTCTATCTGGGCAAGACCCCGCCGCATCCCGGCTTGAACGCCGTCTTCACCGGTTCCGGCGGTTTGACGGTCTTCGAAAATCTGGACGCGTTTCCTCGCGTCTGGAGCGTGCACGCCGCCGCTTCCCTGCCCTCGCACGCCGAAATCCTCAGCACCCTGCGCGATTCGTCTTTTGATCCACGCCGTACGGCGTTGCTCACCGGACCCGTGCCTGAAGGAATTGGCGGTTGCGGCTCCGGCTTTGACGACGTGCAGATGCCGATGCATCTGCCCAATTACGTCCAGATCCGAGCCGGCATGCAGTGCCGCGGCATCGTGATTCTGACCGATTCGAGTTACCCGGGTTGGAGAGCGTACGTCGACGGAAAGCGCGTTCCGCTGCTTGAAACCTACGGCGGCGTGCGAGGAGTAGTGGTAGACGCGGGGGATCACCTGGTGGAGATGCACTACCGGCCGGGGAGCGTGCTGCTGGGAGGATTGATGACCGCGTGCGCCGCCGCTATCGCGCTGCTGGCTCTGACGAGACGCTTTTGACAAAACTGGGGCGACCGTGATCGTCTCACGCCCGCCCCAGCCGAGGCACACGCTCTGGCAGGATAGTCTTCGGCGCTTAGCGCTCCGAAATCTCGAGCGTGGATTGGAGCCGCTCCAGGCGGTCCTTAGTTTGTCCGTAGTCCACAAAGTCGGCGATCATTTTTGCCAAGTCGGTGGAATAATCGGCGTTGGCCTCGTAATAATCTTTCATCTCGGCCGGTGTATGGCGGACTTCCCCGTTGAAGTGCTCGATCACTGCGGCGGTGTAGCCTTCCAATTCATCTATGTAAGGTACAACGCGAGTGATCACCTGTTTCTGCCACGGCGCCGCTTCTTCCTTGGCAGCCTGCAGTTTATTCTCCGTCGCAACCAGAGCGTTGACATCAGCGCGGATCTGATTGATCGTGACGGCCTGCGTCTCGCGGCTCACGGCCATGCGGTTGAAACTCTCCATCGTCAGCGCGTCTTCCTTGATTTGGAAGGCCTGGGTCTTGGCTTGCGACAGAAGCTTGGTGACGTCTGTCGCGTTGACCTCGGTTGCATACGCCACACCCATTAACAACGGAAGAGCTCCCATTGTAACGATTGCCTTGCGTGTATTCATGTTCAAAATCCCCCTCGTTTCTGCCCTAAGTGACTCAACTGTCGAAATTGAGGTAAGCACTTTAGCCGCCATGCCGGGCATAGGGCAAGACGATTGAAAAAAAAGGGAGCTTGGCTGAAGCTGCGGAAGAATTGGGTGAAAACCCTCAGCCACGTCGCGCCAAGCGGCTCGTTTGAGATTGTCTACTTGGCTTACTTACTTTACTTCGTCCACCGGAACGTCTTCCGGCTTACCGTCGATGTACATCTTCGCGGAATCGAAAAAGCCGGCTACGCTCAGGTGGAACATGACATCTTTGTTGGTTTTGTTCTGCCAGAACCAGCCGTGAATGCCAGTGGACGGTGCAGTGAAGCTCCCGTAGGACTCGGTCTTACCCACCTTATCGTCCAGATCGTAGCTTTCGTAGTAGTCTTTGTCCGGCTTCTGATCCGGCTCGCCGTGAAACTCGTAGAGCAGCTTGCCGTCGGCCTTCCACGCATAGACCATCCCCGCGCCCTTCTGCATGTGATACTTCATCTCGACGCCCTCGCCGGGCATGAGCTGGAAATCTTCCGAATCAACTTTGTAGGTCTTAGGCTGGGAGGTGTAGACGCCGCTCTGCCCCGGAGCGGAAGTCACCACCGCGCGTCCCTTGGCATTGGGATCCGCTGCGCTGGCGGCGATTCCGGTCAGTCCAAGCAGCTTGCCTGTCTTGAGTGGATCGTAGCCGTATTCGGCAGGAAGGACGGCGGTGAAGAGGAGGAGCAGGGCGACACCCAGCGCGATGAGCGTGGCCCGCGCGATCTTACCTTTGGAAGGCGGCTGCGGTGTCATGCGAGATAATACCCCGCGATCTGGTATCCGGTGAGAATGAACCCGGCGCTCATCAGGGCCGTGTTGGTGGCGAAGGCGTCGCGCAGGAAGCTCGGCTGAGTCCTCCAATATCCGAGGACGATCAGCACCGCCGTCAGCGCCAGCACCTGGCCTATTTCCACTCCCACGTTGAAACTCACGATGTTGACAACCAGGCCGTTCTTTGACAGGTCGAGTTCCTGAAGCTTGGTGGCGAGGCCGAACCCGTGGAATAACCCGAAGATCAGCACGGCGAGCTTGGCGTTCGGCTCAAAACCCAGAAACCGGCGGAAGCCGTCCATATTGTCAAACGCTTTGTAGACCACCGACAATCCGATGATCGCGTCGATCATAAGAGGATTGGCATGCACGCCGCCGAGTACACCGCCCAGCAGCGTGATGCTGTGGCCGAGCGTGAACAAGCTTACATACTGCACCACGTCCTTGAGCCGGTAGAGGAAGAAAATCACTCCGACCAGGAACGCCAGATGATCGTAGCCAGTGACCATATGTTTCGCGCCCAGGTACATGAACGCCGCGACCGCGGTGCCCTGGCTCGATTTGACGAAGGAGGCGTCGCGCTGCGAAACATTATGTGCGGCGGCCAGGCCGGCGAACAGAAGCGTGAAGAGGATGAGAAACAGCGTGGCTCGGCGAATCAAATTATTTCTTCAACCCAGCCGTCCAGTTTACAACGCCGGCCGCCGGCGCCGGAAGCAGTCCTTGGCGTGATCGTTGACCATGCCGATTGCCTGCATCCAGGCATAGACGATTACCGGCCCGACGAACTTGAATCCGCGCTTCTTGAGGTCCGCGGAGATGGTCTCGGAAAGCGGAGTCTTCGCCGCGACCACGCCAGAAGTGTTCAGGATCGGCTTGCCTCCGGCCATGCCCCAGAACGTCCGAGAGAAGTCTTCGCTGGAGTCCCGCATGGCGAGGAAAATGCGCGCGCCGTTGATCGTAGCTTCAATCTTGGCCCGGGAGCGAATGATGCCCGGGTTCTTGAGGAGCCGGGCGATGTCTTTCGTCTTGAAGCGTGCGACAGCCTCGGGATCGAAATCCTGAAATGCTTCTCGAAACGCCTCGCGCTTGCGGAGTATGGTTAGCCAGGAGAGCCCGGCCTGAAATCCCTCCAGCATGAGCATCTCCCACATGGCTCGGCCATCGTACTGGGGCGCTCCCCATTCCCGGTCGTGATAGTCGCGGAGGAGCGGATCGGTCTCGGCCCAGGCGCAGCGTTTAAGGTCGGGCATCGATTTTGAGCGCGGCTTCCTGGTTCAATGCGAGGGTCAGGCGTTTCGTTACGCGGTGGTCGAGCTCTGCGCCGGCGCTTCGTACTCAAACTTGCGGATGTTGCGCAGGCATTCCGACAGAGCCGACGAAAGCGTGTTGCCCCAGCCAAACGGGCGGAACGGCGCGGTGCCTTGATTCAAGTCCTGATCCGCTTCGGCGTAGAACAGCAGGTCGCCAATCTCTGCCGTCACGTACTCGTGGATGGTGATGCGCAGCTCCACCTCACCGGTCTTGTGCTTTTTCTTGACCGAGAAAAAATGTAGCTTTGCCAGCGCCTCGGAAGGGTCGCGCTGCGAGTACTTCCAATCTTCCATGTTGCGAGCTCCTCACGTGAGTATAAACCGTCCGCCGTTTATAATGGCCAGATACTGCAATGAACGTAAACACCAACACTCGACAATCAGGCAGCGTGACCATTGTAGACCTGACCGGCCGCGTCACCATGGGCTCCTCCGCCACAGCCTTCAGCGATAAGATACGCGGGCTGGCCGCCGCTGGTCACAAACACCTCGTGCTCAACTTGGCGGCGCTCGAGTACATCGACAGTTCCGGGCTGGGTGAGCTGGTCGCCAGTCTGACCGCAGTGTCCAGGCTTGGCGGATCGATGAATCTGCTTAGCCCCGCCAAGCGCGTCCGCGAGCTGCTGCAGATCACCAAGGTGAACTCGCTGTTCCAGATCTTCGACGACGAGCAGTCCGCCGTCAGCGCCGCCTCGGCGGGGTGACAGTGCCGGATAAGGTCAGGCCGCGTCGCGGACCTCCAGGTGCAAACGCTTCCCTAACGCCGCCAAAGACGCCTCGATCTGCTCGAGGCGAGAGCGATGCCGCAGAGAAAACAGGCGGTCGATGTGGCTTTTCGGTATTCCGATGCGCCGGGCGAGTTCGGCTTTCTTCAGCCCAGACTCAAGGAAGGCGCTGTAGAGGTCGACCTTTGCCGCCTGGAGTGCGGGGAGTTCAACGGCTCGATGCCTGGGCCCGTGGCGGCGCCCAGCCTTAGGGAGCGGCTCGGAGCGCCGCATGAAATCCCCGATGGAGAGCATCAGGAGATCCCGAGCCATTGCCATCGCCTCTTCCACAGTCTCGCCTTGCGTGACGCCATAGCCAAAGTCCGGGAAGGTTACGACAAAGCCACCCGCTTCACGATCGGGTTCAAAGAGCGCCAGATACTTTTCCATAGTTGTCCCTCACATGTTCAAATGCAGATCCCGCAGGATACTTTTCAGCGTTCCCGTTTTGATTTCCTTCGCGGGATGACGCGGCATGCGGGATATTCTCGATCCCAGAACGATGCGAGTGTGGCGCGACTCCTCCACGAACGTACACCCTTGCTTTCGAAGCCAGCGCCTAAGCTCGCTTGCGGTCACCTTCTAATCGTAACCACAAATGGTTACGCCATCAATGCTGCCGTTTGCCCCGCAGCAGCACCTCACGGGACAGCCGATTCACACTCGCGTACAAACTAACCATGATGCCATCGCGGACTACAATTGGATTGTAGAAGTGAGATACACAGTCGTTCTCGAACGCGAGCCTGACAATGGTTACGTCGCGGCCGTGCCGATCCTGCCCGGCTGTGTCTCTCAAGGAGACACCCGCGAGGAAGCACTCCGAAACATTCGGGAGGCGATTGAACTCTATGTCGAGGACTGCCTGGTTGCCGGCGACCCGGTACCTCAGGAAGACTCGGTAGAGTATGTGGAACTGGTCTCCCCCAGCCGGTGAATGAGATTTCCCACGGACTTGTCCGGCCGGGACCTCCGGAAAGCGCTTGAGCGCGCGGGATTTGTATTCCAGCGGCAGAAAGGAAGCCATTTCCCCGACCACAGGTGCTTGCGGCCCGGGACGCTGCGTCCGCTTCCTCCGGTCGCGGCTCCGCTTCGCGGCCGATCTACTTGGTCGCGATGTGGGTGAGGGCTTCGTGATTTAGGACGGCGGCGGCGTCCGCCTCCGTGAACTCCTGGGTTTTGTTGGAGTGGTTCATCGAGCAGAACTTGGGGCCGCACATGGAACAAAACGCGGCATCCTTGAAACCTTCCTCGGGAAGCGTCTCATCGTGATACGCTTTCGCGGTCTCCGGGTCGAGCGACAATTCGAACTGCCGCTTCCAGTCGAAGGCGAAGCGGGCGCGGCTCAACTCATCGTCGCGGTCGCGAGCGCCGGGACGGTGCCGCGCGATGTCGGCCGCATGCGCAGCGATCTTGTAGGCGATCAAGCCCTGCTTGACGTCCTCGCGATTGGGAAGGCCCAGGTGCTCCTTCGGAGTCACGTAGCACAGCATGGAAGCCCCATGCCAGCCGATCATCGCCGCGCCGATCGCGGATGTAATGTGATCGTAACCAGGAGCGAAATCGGTCACCAACGGGCCGAGGGTGTAGAACGGCGCCTCATGACAGATCTCGTTTTCCTTCTCCACCTGCATCTGGATTTGGTCCATGGGGATGTGCCCGGGACCCTCGATCATCACCTGCACGTCGTGCTTCCAGGCGATCTTGGTCAGTTCGCCCAGCGTTTCCAGCTCGGCGAACTGCGCGCGGTCGCTGGCATCGGCCAGTGAGCCGGGGCGCAGGCCGTCACCTAAAGAAAAACTAACGTCGTGCTTCTGGAAAATCTTGCAGATGTCCTCGAAGTGCTCATAAAGCAGGTTCTGGCGATGATTCTTCACCATCCATTCGGCCAGGATCGCCCCGCCGCGGCTAACGATGCCGGTGACGCGCCGCGTGGTGTAGGGGATGTACTGCACCAGCACGCCGGCGTGGATGGTCATGTAGTCGACGCCCTGCTCGGCCTGCTCCTCAATCACCTCCAGCATGACGTTGATGTTCAGATCCTCGATGCGCCGCACCCGCGCGATGGCTTCGTAGATCGGCACTGTTCCGATGGGAACCGTCGATTCCTGAATGATCGCCTTGCGGATGCGCGGGATGTCGCCGCCGGTGGAGAGATCCATGACCGTATCGGCGCCGTACTTGATCGAATAGCGCAGTTTGTCGACTTCCTCGTCGATGTTGGAGGTGGTGGCGGAATTGCCGATGTTCGCGTTGATCTTGCAACTGGAGGCCACGCCGATGCACATCGGCTCCAGATTGGTGTGATGGATATTGGCCGGAATGATCATGCGGCCGCGGGCAACCTCGTCGCGAATGGTCGCCGCCGGAAGCCGCTCCCGGCGCCCTACGTACTCCATCTCTTCCGTCGTACGCCCTTGACGGGCATAGTGGATCTGCGTCCGGATCCGATCGCCTTCGCGCGCTGCAACCCATTGGTCTCGCATATCACTAAGATTATACCTGTTTATAGTACGTTCTAACCTGATTCAGTTGATAGAAAGATTTGATTGGACCAACGCGAAACCGCGTTCTACCCTCGTGTATATGATGGCAACCGAATCAATCATGTCGAGTGGATCTGAAGACATTTCCGTACTGCACAAAGTGAGCCGGATCGTCAGCTCGGAGCTATCCCTGGACGAGATGTTAGGAGAGATCGTTGGCCTCGCTGCGCGCGTCTCTGGGTGCGACGCGTGCTTGGTCTACCTTGTTGAGACCGGGTCGGGCGAATTCGTTTTGCGTGCGTCTCTGGTGCCACACGCGGCGGATCTGGGTACGCTTCGAATGAAGATTGGCGAGGGCGTGACGGGCTGGGTGGCGGAACACCAGTCGCCCGTGGCGCTTTCCGCGCGGGCCTCGCAGGACCCGCGTTTTAAGATGTTTCCCGCCCTGGTGGAAGACACCTATGAGGCGTTCCTGTCGGTTCCTCTGATCAATAAGGGCGGCGCGATCGGTGTGATCAACGTTCACCACCGCGACCGCCATGAGCACTCGGTCGAGGAGATTTCGACCATTCAGTTCATCGGGGAGCAGATGGGCAACGCCATCGCCAAGAGCCTGCTGGAAGAAGAAAATGCCCGGCTCTCGGCGGAAACCGAGGAGATGAAACGGCAGCTCGAAACCCGCAAGGCGGTCGAGCGCGCCAAGGGCATCCTGCAGCGGCGTCACAACCTGACCGAGGAAGAGGCGTATCTGCGGATGCGCAACGAGAGCCGCCGGCTGCGGCGTCCGATGAAGGAGCTGGCCGACGCCATTATCCTGGCCGAAGAGCTAGCTCGCAAAGATTCGTCATCGGAATAACCGACGCATTCAGATTTGACCTTCGCACCAGCACGAGAGCTGTGTTCCGAAGTTACCTGTTGACTTTCAACAGAAGCTGCCTTATGCTTCCTGTGGACGGTCAACATGGCTGCTCAAAAATCGGAAGTCCCCTACGGCACCCTTGATCTGATGGTGCTCAAAACACTCGACGGGATGGGGCCGCTACACGGCTTCGGCCTCGCCCGGCGGATTGAGCACGCGGCGGCAGGTTCGCTGTCGCTGAATCAGGGCACCATCTACCCGGCGCTGCTGCGCCTGGAACAGCGCGGCTGGATTGCGAGCGAATGGGGGGCGTCGGAATCAAATCGCCGCGCGCGGTTCTACTCGCTCACACCCGCTGGCCGGAAACAGTTGGCCGCGGAGACGCGCCAGTGGGAGCAGACCGTCGCCGTCATGCAGCGGGTGCTGGAGTCGCAGGCATGATTGGTAGACCCTTGACCGCCGTGCGAGTTTTCCTGGCCCGGGTGCGCGGGCTGTTTCAAAGCGACGCGCGCATCGACGAAGAACTGTCCGCTCATCTCGACTTCCTCGCTGCGGAGTACGAAGCGGCCGGGATGAGCCAAACCGAGGCTCGTGCCGCCGCCCGCCGGGACCTCGGCCATGCCACGCAGATCCGCGAGCAGTATCGCGAGCAGCGCCGGCTTCCCTTCCTTGATTCCCTGCTCCGCGATCTGGGCTACGCCGCCCGCCAGTGGCGCGCGCACCCTGGATTCGCCGCCACGGCGATTTTGACTCTGGCGCTCGGCATCGGAGCCAGCACGACGATCTTTCAACTGCTCGACCGCATCGTCCTCCGCTCTTTGCCCGTGCGCAACCCGCAAAGACTGGTCCGCGTCCAGGGCTACTGGGGAGCGTATCAACAAGGCTTCAGCTATCCCTTGCTCCGCGAGATGGACGCGCGGCAATCCGTGGTTGAGGGCATCTTCGCCAGCGGAACCGCTCCTGTCGATGAGATCGCCATCGGCGGCCGCACTCTTGGCGATCCTCCTCCGGCTTCGATCGTGTCCGGAAATTACTTCCGGGCGATCGGAACCCTCCCGCAGCTAGGCCGCTTCTTCACCGATTCGGACGACGCCGCAACATCCGAGCCCGTCGCCGTACTGAGCGACAGGTTCTGGCGAGAACAATTCGCCGCACAGCCTTCGGCCATTGGAAGCATCTTCCAGGTGAACCACGCCGCTGTGACCGTCGTGGGTGTGGCGCGTCCCGAATTCTTCGGAGAACGCATCGGTTCCTCCCCCGCCTTTTGGATGCCGATCCACGTGATCAGCCGCATCAAGCCCACTCCGCTCACTGCCAGCCTGCTGACGCCATCCTCGATCTGGCTTCAGCCCATGGCGCGTCTTCGTCCCGGAGTCTCGACCGCCCAGGCGCAGGCCCAGCTAAACGCCCTGTGGAGCCAGCTCCGCGACTATAGCATGCAGTTCGGCGTGAATCGGGAAACCGTGTTCCACCTGGAACTGCTGCCCGGCGAACGAGGCCTGGACGTGCTGCAAACGCAATTCTCGCGGCCGCTGTGGCTTCTGATGGGGATCACCGCGCTGGTGGCGCTGATCGCCTGCTCCAACCTGGCCAGCCTGCTTCTGGCCCGGGCCACGGCGCGCACGCACGAAATGGGAGTGCGATTGGCCCTGGGCGCGGGACGACGCCGGCTGCTTCGCCAGCTCCTGACCGAAAGCATGGCGCTGGCCCTGTGCGGAGGCGCGGCTGGTCTGGCTCTGGCTGCTGCTGGTTCCCGCGCGCTGGTGAGACTCGCTTCGACCGGAGAAACCTGGCAGCTTTCGACCGGCTTGGATATCCGAGTGGCCACGTTCACGCTACTCGCCACGCTCGGTTGCACGCTGATCTTCGGACTCGCCCCGGCCTTCGCCGCCACGCGGGTCAATCTCAACTCCGCGCTTCACGCGAAGCGCCGCACCTCCACCGGCGGATTCGCCGATCGGGCATTCACCCGAGGCTTCGTAGTTGTGCAGATTTCGCTGTCGCTGGTCCTGATCGCCGGCGCATCTCTCCTGGTGCGCTCATTCTGGAAGCTCAGACATCAGGAATTCGGCTATAAAACGGAAAATCTTGTCATGGCGCAACTCGCCTACAGCAGCGGCAGCTTCGAGCAGTTTCTGAACCCGGCCCGCAACCTGGCTTTGGCCGAGCGCGTCCGCCAGATGCCCGGAATCGTGAACGCGGGGATCTCCGCCGCCGGGCTGCTGTCCACCTTCGGCATCCCGCCCAACCCCGTTTCCGTTCCCGGACAATCGCTGCCGCCAACGGCTGCCGTGCGCGTGGTTCCCGTCACGCCCGGCTACATCGAAGCCCTCGGCGTCAGTCTCAAGCGCGGACGCAGCCTCACGGATGACGATCGCCCGCAGGCCGCTCATGTCGCCGTCATCAGTGAAACTGCGGCTCGGGCGATGTTCGGCTCGGCCGATCCCATCGGCAGAATATTTTCGAGCGGCGCGACTTATGACCCGAAATACGCTTTCGAGGTGGTCGGACTGATCAACGACCTGCGCTATGCCTCGCCGCAGGAGCCCATTGCCGGGATCGCCTTCGCTCCCATAGGGCAGATCTACCTCGGCACGCCTCCTGCGCTCATGCTCCGCACGGCTACCCCGATCGCTGCTCTGACGCAACAGCTCGAACCGGTGCTCCGCGAATTCGCCCCCACCGCCAAGATCGGACGTCTGGTAGCTGTGCCGGAGTTGATCCAGGAAAAAGCGCGCAGGGAGCGGCTGCTCGCCTGGCTCTCCGGAGGCTTTGGCGCACTGGCTCTGCTGCTGGCCGCGGTCGGATTGTATGGCGTGGTCTCTTACGGGGCGGCACGCCGCATCCAGGAAATGGGGATCCGGCTGGCGCTGGGAGCGCGGCCCGCCCAGATTCGCGCGCTCCTATTCCAGGAGACTGCGTTCTTGCTCGGATCGGGCGTGGTGTTGGGCGGAGCCGGGACTTTCCTGCTCACGCGAACTCTGCGCTCGCTGTTGTTCGGGCTGACGCCGTTTGACCCGGCCACTCTGGCCTTCGCGCTACTCTTCCTGAGTGCAGTCGCCCTGGGCGCGGGGTACCTTCCGGCGCGGCGCGCCGCTCGGCTGGATCCAACCGAGGCGCTTCGCGCCGAGTGAGGCCCACGAAATTTGGGAGAGGAGAGGGGCGGTGAGAAGCCGCCCCGTCGATGCAAACGCGCGAACCTTACCCTGCCCGTAAAGCCGGTTCGGAGTAACCTTGCCCTGCGGAGCCGGAAGCCACCGGAGCCGCCAGCCAGTCTGCCAGCCGGCGCAGATCGCGAGACCGGTCCAGCGCGGCGCAGACCGGCAGGCCGGTTTGATCTTCGGCATCCGCTCCGCTCACCCCGCCGCTCACGCGATTCAACACCAGCCCGGTGCGCTCCTCCAGATCCATTGAGCGGAGCCAGGCTGCCCGATAACAAGCCTGCTCCAGCGACGCCCGGTCAGAGTTCGCCACCAGAAAAATCGAATCCGAATTCCGCAGAACCTCCAGCGCGGAGGATTCTTTGGCTTCAGAAAGGTCCGCGCATGTCACGCGATAGCGGCTGCGCGCATGCTCCAGAAGGCGGCTGATGTTGCGCGGATGCGCTTCCCGCGCTTCCATGGTGTCGTAGTGCTCGCCCGTGGTTACGAACGCTCCCCAGGTGCGTCCGTCCAGACGCTGGGGCCCTCCGGCGGCACTCCATACCGGAAATCCGCGCGCACGAAAATCGGCCAGCAACACGGAGAGCCGATAGCCCTCCGACAGCTCCCGGCTCAGCAGCTTGGCCACCAAGTCGGCATTCGATCCCCCGTGTGCTGGCACGATGGTATACACCGGATTCGAAGCCTCCGTCTCATCCGGTCCCTTTGGAAACTGCGATTTTCGCGTTGTCAGTTCCATCGCCGCCTAAAGTAGAGCACGCTGGCTTCCAAGCGTGGCCCGCTTCAGACGGCGTGGAAATGGACGGATTTAGAAAGCGACCTGCGCGGAACAAGGGACAATTTGTCCCCTCCTGCGGCGACATTCTGTCACTAAGGGAAGATCCTGACTAGCGCCGGGGAGCAGCCAACTCGGCCTTCATCCCCGAGACGTTTTGCGCCGCTCGGGCTTGCATCGGCCCAGGAATGGCGGCGGACTGCTCGCTGTATTTTTCCCCTTCCGTGATCTTGGTGCGGTCGCCGGTCAACTTGCCGATCTGGTAGTTGGCCAGGCCGAGGTAAAAGTCGGTAATGCCCAGGACCCTCTGGTCCTTGCCGACGTAGGGCAGCGCAGCCTTCAGGTCGCGATCGCAATCCACCCAGGCCGATTTCGCGCAGGCGCTGGTGCCGGAAATGTAGTAGCCATCGCCCAGGAACGCGCTCTTCTTCTTGTCCCAATCCGCCTCGGGGACACCCTCCGGCTTGGCCTTCCCCTTCATCACCGCGATCAGGCGCGTGGCGTAGCCGCCGGCGCGGTCCGGAGCGCTGCTCTGATAACCGCGAGCCAGGCTGTCGAGCGCATCTTCGCTATTCGCATTCGCCGCGAGAATTTTCTGCGCGCCGGCGAGCTCCTTGTCCGGTCCCTGTTTGGCCAGCGCGGCCAGGTACTCCGTCGCGCAGAGCGTCAGGTACTGGCTCTTGGGGTTGACATCGAGCAGGGCTTCCACCAGTTCCTGAACGCGGGCGGCATTGGCGATGGCGGTCGTCGCCAAGTCATACTCCGCGCGGGTCTGGACGTCCTTGGCGAACTCCATGCGCGCCTTCCAGTCGGCCACTTGGGAGGCGTCGGTGGGTTGAGGCGTCGCCGCTTCCGCCTTCGCCAGCTTGAAGGTTTCGACCGCGAGCTTCTTTACCGCGTCGACGTCCTTCTTCGAGTAGGCATCATTCAGTTCCTTATAGCGATCGTCAAGGTCGTTGGCCATTAGGCCGCCGGCCAATGCAATCAGTGTCAGCGTGGAAATCCAGAGTTTCATGGGCAAACCCTCCTGGGTTGAGCGCGGCGCATCTCAAGCGACGCTTCCTGGAACAGGTCATTATACCCTACTGCGCATTGCCTGCTGTAAGGTGCCTACCGTACGGCGAGGTTGAAACCAGCGGTGGCCGTGCCCACCGTCAGGTTCAGTGACGTCATCCCCGGCTGCGGCGCCACGAAGTTGATCTGGAAGATTCCCGCGGCCAATCCGGAAGCCGAACCTGGGATTCGCGCCGAAACAGGAAACGGCGAGGCGCAGGAAGGAAAAAGTGCGCAGGTGTCCTATAGGGACGCAGGCACTTCTGGCATTCAGTCTATCAACTAACGGCTAACGAGCGGCTTCTAACTACCGTGCCGCGAGCGCGCCCCAATGATATCCGGCTCCAAACGCGGCGAACACCACGGGAGGGGCCGCGGCCTCCAGCCTCGACCATTCCGCCGCGGCGATCAGCAGCGACGCGCTCGACGTGTTGCCGTAGCGAGCGATGTTCGAAAAAACCCGCTCGGCCGGAACCGCCAGCGACTTGGCGACGCGATTCAGCAGATTCTGATTCGCCTGATGCACCAGGAAAGTGGAAACGTCCGCCGCAACCATGCCCGCCTGCTCCAGCACTTCGCGGATGGCCGCTGGAATCTTGCGTGTAGCTTGCAAAATGACTCCGAGCCCGTTCATCTTGAGCGGCGAGGTCCAGTGATACGCCAGGTCCTCGCGAAACTGCCCGTCGCTGTGCATCGCGCTGCCGACGATCCGAAGCAAGCCTGGGCGCGGACTGATCAACGCGGCTCCGGCGCCGTCGCCGAACAGGATCGCCGTGTTTTGATCCAGAGGATGAGCCTCGATCACCGCCGACATTTTCTCCGCCGCTACCACCAGGATGTCGCCCATCGATTCGGCCAACCGCGCCGCGAGCGCCATACCAAATAGACTCCCTGCGCTGGCCACCGGAACATCCAGAGCCGGCGTCGAGCCCAATCCTAGCCGTTCGGCCAGTTCCGCCGCGGGTCCCGGAAATCCTGGCACGGCACTGCCGGAAGCCAGGATCAGCAGCTTGATCGACGACGCGTCCACACCGCAGCGGCTCAAACAATCCTGCGCGGCAGAGAAACCCAGATCCACCACACCTTCGCCTTCGGCCGCCCAGCGCCGCTCCCGGATGCCGGAGACGTTTTCAATCCACTCCGCTTCGCAGTGCAGCCGCGCGGCCAGCTCGGCGTTGGTCACGATGCGCTCCGGCAGGTGGCAGCCGAAGCCATGCAGATGCGCCGGCACCTTAGGAATGCGCCTCGATGTAGGCTTCCATGCGGGCGATGGAATCGAACTTGCGCGGCGTCAGGTCGGCGTCGGGAACCTTGATAGAGAACTCCTCTTCAAGCGCGCTGACCACGTCCGGCAGTGCGAAAGAGTCCAGCAGTCCGCTCTCGAACAAAGACTCTTCGGGGTCCTGGGGCGCAGGCTTCTGCGCGATCTTTTCGACTACCGCGCGCAGCCGGGTTTGGATTGGGGCGGGCATACGCTTTCAATCCTGACACACCTCATGAGGCCGTGACATACCCGCAAGGCCGTGCGGCGAGCCTCACTCCCGGTATTTCCCGCACAACCGGTACCAGTGAATCAACACCAGATCGAGGAAGAACTGCGGACCCACCATAAAGCCAACCTTGGTCCCTTCCACGTTGTTCCATCGCACCGGAACCTCGATCGCCGGAATCCCCAGCAGCCGCGCGATGAACAGGTCCTCGACGTCGAACGTGAAGCCGTCCAGTTGCTGCCGTGCGAAGACTCGCTGCGCGGCGTCCCGGCGGAATAACTTGAAGCCGCATTGCGTGTCGGCGAAGGGCAGCCCTGTGACCACCCGCATCACCCGGTTCAAAACGACTCCGGCGGCTTCCCGCATCGCGCTCTGATGCACTCCGATCAGCGACCGGTCCAGCGCCCGCGAGCCGATGGCCACCTGCGCGCCCTGTTGGATGGCCGCATCCAGCAGCTTGTCCAACTCCTCGATGGGCGCAGAAAGATCCGCGTCGGAAAACAGCACCCATTCGTGACGCGCTTCCAGCATGCCGTGCCGCACCGCGTAGCCCTTGCCTCGATTGCCGGGATTGCACAGCAGCCGCACGCGCGGATCCTGCGCCGATACCTGTTCGACCAGGGCAGCCGTGCCGTCGCCCGAGCCGTCGTCCACTACGATCACCTCGACGCTCCCGTAGCGGGTGGACGCGTCGAGATAGGCGAGCACGCGGGTCAGGGCCGGAGGCAGGCGCCGCTCCTCGTTGTACGCTGGAATAACGATGGATAAATTAGGGGAGACGGTCAAAGATTTTCATTATACAGCGCGCCATATGACGGTGACCCGATGATTCCCTTCGCCGATCTCAAAGGCCAGTATCATTCGATCAAGGCCGAAGTGGATGCCGCGATCGCGCAGACTCTGGAATCCAGCCAGTTCATCCTGGGACGTGAAGTGGCGGCGTTTGAGGAGGAGTTCGCGGTGTTTCAAAGCGCGCAGCATTGCGTAGGGACAAACTCCGGCACCAGCGCGGTGCATCTGGCGCTTCTCGCTGCGGGCGTAGGCGCTGGAGATGAGGTGATCACCACGCCGTTCACCTTCGTCGCCACCATCGCCGCGATTCTTTACGCGGGGGCGCGTCCGGTTTATGCCGACATCGATCCGGAAACCTACAACCTGGATCCTTCCAAAATCGCCGCGCTGATCACCTCGCGCACCAAAGCGATCATGCCGGTGCACCTGTTCGGGCACTCGGCTGATATGGATCCGATTCTGGAGCTCGCGCGCCGTCACGGGTTAACCGTGATCGAGGACGCTTGCCAGGCGCACGCCGCCGAATATAAAGGCCGCCGCGTGGGCGCGCTCGGCGATATCGGCTGCTTCAGCTTTTATCCGGGCAAGAACCTGGGCGCGTATGGCGAAGGCGGGTGCGTGGTCACCAACAATCCGGAGCTGGCTCGCACGGTTCGCCTGCTGCGCAATTGGGGGGAAGAATCGCGCTACCATCACGTGCTGCGCGGCTTCAACTATCGTATGGAGGGTTTGCAAGGCGCGATTCTCCGCGTCAAGCTGCGCCATCTGGAAACCTGGACTGAAGCCAAGCGCCATCTGGCTCGCCTATATGCGAAGGAGTTCGAAGGCTCCGGCGTGCGCACGCCTGTCGAAAAAGAGTACGCGCGGCACATCTACGCCGTGCATGCGATCGAATGCGACTTCCGCGACGAGCTTCAGCGCGAACTCACCGCCGCCCAGATCCAGACCGCGATTCATTACCCGGAGCCGATTCACCTGATGGCTCCCTATCGCGACGAGGCCTTCCCCCGTGGCAGCCTTCCGGTCGCGGAAAGGGTCGCGGGGCGGATTCTCTCGCTTCCCATCTACGCGGAGCTCGCCCCATCTGCGGTGACCGAAGTCGCCTCCGCGGTCAAGAAGGCCGTCTCGGTGCTGGCCGAATAAAGTTCCAAAACTTTTGGTGACGGATTGACGCCCGCGCCGTCTAGTGTTATATCTACTAACATTAGAATGTTTAACAGGAAACAAAAACCGCTCACGCCGCTGGAGCAGCTCCTGATGGAGCACGTCTGGTCGCACCCCAATTCGACTGCGGAGAGCTGCCGCGAGGGAGTGGCCTCGCGCAAGGCTCTGAAAGACTCGACCATCCGGACGGTCCTGCGGACGCTGGAACAAAAGGGCTACGTGACGCATGAGGTGAACGGGCGCACGTTCCTCTATCGCGCCGTCGACACCAAGCGCAACGTTGCGGTCGCGGCGGCACAGCAGTTGATCGACCGGTTTTGCGGAGGCTCGGTGGAGGAACTGCTGGTGGGGTTGGTCGACAACCAGGTGCTGGAGCCGAAGCAGTTGCAACGGCTGGCGGAGAAGATCGCATTACGCAAGGACGCCCGGAAGGAGAAGAAGCCATGATCGATTTTGTGATCGAGTGGACGGTTCGCTCGTCGATCCTGATCGCGGTTGGCGCGCTGCTGCTGGGTGCATCGCGGATACGCGATACTTCGCTGAGACTAGCCGCGTGGACGGCGATGCTGGTGGGATCGCTGCTGATTCCCTTTGCCGGCGGAGCGCTGCCGAGGGTTTCTCTGCCCGTGAAGCGTGCCGAGACGCCGAGGCCGGCGGCCGCGCCGGTTGCCGTATACGCAGGCTCGGCGCCGCCGATTGAAGAAATGCGACGCGAGGAAATGCCGGCCGTCGCTTCTCCCAGCGAGGCAGCGGCGGTCGCAAGGCCCTTCGATTGGTTCCTGGCAACGAACGTGATTTACGCGGCGGTCTGCGGAGTGATGCTGCTGCGGGTCCTTATCGGACTGATCGGCAGCTTGCGGTTGCTGCGCCGCAGCCGGAAGACGGAGATTGCGGGCGTGCGCGAGTCGGAACACGTGGGAGCCCCGGTAACTCTGGGGATCTGGCGTCCCACGGTTGTCCTGCCGGTCGATTGGCGGGAGTGGGGTCATGTCAAACTCGACGCCGTACTGGCGCATGAGCGCTCGCATATCCAGCGTTACGATCCGGCGGTGCAGTTGCTCTCGGCGCTGCATCGGGCGCTGTTATGGATCAATCCGCTGGGCTGGTTCTTGCACTCGATGATTGTGCGCACAGCCGAGGAAGCCAGCGACGATGCGGCTGTGATGGCAACTCGGGACCGCGCAGTATATGCAGAAGTGCTGCTCGAGTTCATGCAGCGCGGCGTATGGACGGCCGGAGTTCCGATGGCCCGCTACGGGCGGGCCGATGCGAGAATCAACCGGATTCTGGACGGGACCGTGCTCTCTCGCGGCGTCACGCGAAAAAGCCTCGCGGCCATTTTGCTAGTAGGCTCACCTCTGGCTTACGTCGTTGCGACGGCTCAGGCGCAGAATCCGCCTCAGGCGGGAACTCAGGTTGCTCAGGCACCGGCGCCCGTGGCGACCCCGCGTCGTTCCACCGGCCCCGCATTTGATGTCGCTGACGTCCACGCCATCCCGTACACGAATCAGAATCGCACCATGTATGGAGGGTTCCTTCGTGACGTCCGGTATGAGCTGCGTCACGCGACCATTCTGGATCTGATCAAAACTGCTTACGGCGTCGACGCCGACACTGTGACGGGAGGGCCGAGCTGGTTGGATTGGGATCGCTTCGACGTGATCGCCACCGCTCCGCCCTCAACTTCGCCGCAGACTGTCCGGCTGATGCTTCAGTCGCTGCTGGAAGATCGATTCGGGTTGGCAATCCACCGGGACACCAGGCCGATGCCGGCGTTCGTAGTTTCGATGGGCAAAGGCAAACCGAAACTGAAGGAGGCCGATGGCTCCGGCGACACAGGTTGCCGATTTGTCCCGCGTCCCCCTGAGCCCGGCGTTATTCCGAACATCGAAATCACCTGCCGCAATACGTCCATGGAGGAATTCGCGCAGAGCTTGCGAGGAATGGACCAGGCGCCTCCAAACAGCTACCTGAACGATCCTGTCGTCGATTCCACCGGGCTCAAGGGCTCCTGGGATTTCGACATCCAATGGACTCCGCAAGCTTATCTCCGCCTGGCGGGGTCGGATGGCATCACGCTCTTCGAGGCGATCGATAAACAACTCGGACTGAAATTGGAGCCGAAGACGGTTCCGCTGCCGGTGATCGTAGTGGACAACGCGAGCGAGAAGCCGACGGCGAACGCTCCTGGAGTGGCGAGCTTGCCGCCGGCTCCCGAGTTCGAAGTGGCGTCGCTCAGGCCGAGCCCTCCGGATGCGCGCCCCCTGCTTGAACTTCTTCCCGGTGGCCGAGTGACCATGCGGTCCCAACCCCTGGATCTTCTGATCCGTTGGGCTTGGCGGGATGAGGTGATCGTGGGAATGCCGAAGTGGATTAGTCCCTTTGGGCCTGCCTTCGATTTGGTAGCGAAGGTCTCTACTTCGGCCAACGCGCCGCCATTTGAACTGAATGAAATTGACCTGATGGTGCGCACCCTGCTGGTGGATCGCTTCAAGATGGTGACCCACTATGAGGACCGGCCCGCGGACGCGTACACACTGGTGGCAGCCAAGCCGAAGCTCACGCGAGCGGACCCTTCGAATCGGAGCGGATGTAAGCGGGAGCGGGGGCGAGTGCCGGGGCAGCCCGACGATGCGCCGCCCATGGGCAACATCCTGACTTGCCGCAACCTCACCATGGCGCAATTTGCCGAATGGATCGGGTCCTGGATGGAGTCCTACCCGATATTGGACGCGACGGGGCTGGCTGGCGGGTGGGACTTTACATTGACGTGGGGGACCTTCGGCGGAGCGGGCGGAGGAGGACGCAAAGGTGGCCCTTCTCCGAGCGTTGGAGCGAACGGCGTCGCATCCGAGCCTGAGGGCGGAGTCTCGCTCACGGACGCGGTGGAGAAGCAACTCGGGCTGAAGCTGGAGAAGCATCAGCGTCCCGAGCCCGTGCTGGTGATCGATCACATGGAAGAAAAGGCGGTGGAGAACTGAGATGAACACGATGGAGTTTGTGGCTGGTTGGGCGCTCCGATCCTCACTACTGATTCTGAGCGGAGCGCTCCTGTTGTGGACACTGAGGACGCGGGACGCGTCGGTCAAACTGGCTGCGTGGACCGCGCTGCTGTTTGGATCGCTGGCGATTCCTTTTCTCGGCGCGGTGCTGCCGCCGTTGCCGCTTGTGATGACTCATGCTCAGGTGCGGGCGGCCGTTCCGGCTCCGTTCCAGACGAATCTCGTCACAGATACGGACTCAGACGCGAGTATCACGCCGGTCGCTCCGGCCCCGCATTCTTTTGACTGGCAACGGTTAGCCATGTCCCTTTACGCTGGGATCGCCGGCGTGCTGCTGTTGCGAATCTGCGTCGGCCTGCTGCTAAGCCGCCGCCTGGCGCGCGCCAGCAGTGCGACCAACCTCGCGGGAGTCCGCGAATCTGACCAAGTCAACGCTCCTGTGACGGTCGGCATCGCGCATCCGGCCATTCTGCTGCCGCTCGACTGGCGCGAATGGGACCCGGTAAAACTCGAAGCCGTGCTGGCGCATGAGCGCTCGCATATCCGCCGCCGCGACCCCGCCGTGCAACTGCTTTCGGCGATGCACCGCGCAGTGTTGTGGATCAGTCCGCTGAGCTGGATGCTGGACCGCTGGATCGTCCGCGCCGCAGAAGAGGCCAGTGACGACGATGCGGTCGCCGCGACCGCCAATCGCGTTGCCTATGCAGAAATTTTGCTGGGGTTCCTGGCCCAGCGCTCGCGGCAGACTTACGGAATCGCCATGGCTCGCTACGGCCGCCCCGACAAGCGCATCGACCGCATTCTGGACGAGACATCGGTCTCGCGTCGCCTGGCGCGCGGAAGCGCCGCGGCGATTGTGATTCTGGCCTGTCCGCTGGCCTATCTCGCTGCGGCCACCAGTATGCAGAAGGCGCAGGTGATTCACTTCCCCGCCCTCCCTGCCGCGCCGCCGGCTCCGCAGTTGATTCAAAGCGCGCCGGTTCAAATCGCCCAAGCCCCCGCACCTCAAACGCGGCCGGCGATACCTCAAGTGCCGCCGAAGCCGCTGACTTTCGACGTAGTCTCGATCAAGTCCCTGGGACCGGGCGGCGGAGGTCGCGGACCCGGCAACGGACCGCCGCAATGCCTTCCATTGCGATACACCACCGGAATGGTTGCTGGATCGGCCACGGCGGCGAAACTGATCCAGGACGCCTACGGCTTGAGTCCGCATCAGGTCTCCGGAGAGCCAAGCTGGGTCGACTCCGACCGCTATTGCATCGAAGCCAAATCCGTCGGCCCGGCAGAAAAACCCGAACTCGTGCTGATGCTGCAAGCCATGCTCGCCGACCGCTTCAAGCTGGTGGCCCAGCATGAGACCAAGGAGATGCCGGTGTACATCATGACCCTGGCCAAGAAAGGGCTGCTGTTCGAGAGAAAACCGGGGGAGCCAACGACCGGAGGCGTCAACTTCAGGGACTTGGAAGCCGCCGGCTACAAGTTCCGTACTCAGCTCGACCAGTCGATGCCGACGAAGGCGTTGGTCACCTGGGGTGCAACGCAGCACCTTGCCGAGCTGCTTTCGGACTTTCCCCTTGACCTGGACCGGCCTGTGGTGGACAAGACCGGGCTCCAAGGGAATTACACGTTCGCGATGCGCTGGACCGGCGACGACTTCAGAGGAGCGCTCGAAGAGCAGTTTGGGTTGAAGCTCGAACCGGGCAAGGCCCCACTCCCCGCCGTCTCGATCGAAAGCATTCAGAGGCCCGACGCGAACTAGCGGAAAAATCCTTCCTCTCTATCACCCCAAGTCTGCCGATGAGGGGACTGAGGACAGATATGAGCACATCTTCGAGCAGTCCGTTCGCGCCGGTCACGCTCAACGGCGTCAGCGAATACTCGAGCGATTTGCAGAGCGTGCTGAATCGCGCCGTCGCCATCGCCCAAATCCCCATCACCAACCTGCAAAATCAGGATTCCACCGTCCTGTCGCAGGAAAGCGCGCTGGGACAGTTGCAGAGTACCGTGGAGGGATTGGCGACCAGCTTGACCTCGCTGGGAACGCTGGCCTCGAACCAGGCGCTGAGTGCGACCAGCTCGGATTCGAGCGTGGTGACGGCGACCGATTCGGGGGCGACCTCGCCGGCCATCTACACGATCAATTCAGTTACCTCGGCGGCCGCGGCGGCCAGCGAAGACAGCCTCACGAGTTACGCCAATTCCACCACCACACCGGTTTCCTCCACCGGAAACATGGAGCTGGTGGTTGGCTCGCAGGATTACCAGATCTCGCTGACCAGCGCGACCAACAATCTGACAGGGCTCGCCAGCCAAATCAACTCGCTGAATGCCGGCGTGACGGCGTCGGTGCTGACGACATCCACTGGCGACTATCTGTCGGTCTCGGCGGATTCGACCGGCGCGACCACGCTGCAGATCATCGACGATCCCAAAAGCACCAGCAATCCGGGCGGGACCAATACGCAGTGGTTGACTGCCACCAACCAGGGCACCGACGCGGTGTTCTACTTGAACGGAATCAAGGTGGACCAGCCCAGCAACACGGTCAACGACGTGATTCCGGGAATGACCTTCACCATCCAAGGCCGGAGCAGCACGCCCACCACGCTATCGCTGGCGACTGATCCCACGCAGTTGACCTCGGCTCTTCAGGATGTGGTGACCAACTACAACAGTCTGCGGACGGCACTGAACGGCCAGGAAGGACCCGCGGCAGGGGCGCTCAGCGGCGACACCTCCATCACCCAACTTGAGGCCGCCATGGATCAGTTCACCGGCTATACCAATTCCAGCGGCGGGAGCGTCCAGAGCCTGTCCGATCTAGGCATCACGTTTTCGAGCAACGGGCAGGCGTCGTTCGATCCCACCGCCGTCAGCGGATTCACGGACGCGCAAATGACGGCGGCGTTCAGGTTCATTGGCTCGGCCACATCGGGGCTGGTAGGCGCTTCGCAAACCTTCGGCCAGTTCGGCGACCCGGTCAGCGGGTTGTTGACGGTGGAGGCTCAGGGACTGGCCAAGACGGACACCGACCTACAAAGCCAGATGACCACGCTGACCAGCCAGATGACGGTCATGCAAACGAATCTGGCGTCCCAGCTTTCGACCGCGGACTCTTTGATCGCGGAGTTGCAATCGCAGCAAACCGAGCTCTCCGGCTCGCTCCAGAGCCTGAGCCTGGTGCTGTACGGCCAGAATCCGGGTCTAATCTGATGAACCTCAAGGAAGCAACCGGCCGGGCTGGCGAGGCTCTGGCAGCCGGGGATTTGGAGGCGCTGCGCGCGGCGCTGGCTGCCCGAGGGCAAGCGCTGGCAGCCGGCGAGGCGCCCACTGTCGAAATTTTCCAGGCGGGCGAACAGCTCCTGAGCGGACTGCGGGAGCTGCAACAGAGGGCGGCATATAACAGCGCGCGCCTGGGGCAGATCCGCCGCTATGTCGAGTTTCGCAAATAGCCTCACTCACCATGGAGCGGACACGCCGCTCCATCTCAATTCCCGGCCCGCTTTTGAACGAACGCAATTACCGCGTCGTCGTTGCTCGATTTCAACTCCGGGAACTGATCTTTCAAAGCCCGACTCATGTTGACGCGCGCCACTCCCCTGGATGTCATCGCCTGCAAGGCGTACCGGAATCCTTGGGCATCTCCCGCGGCCATCAGTTGCAGGGCCAGAGCCTGCGCGGTATAGGGTCCGGGAGACGCCCGCAATGCCGCTTCAAAATACGGAACGGCGGCCTTCCCGAATTGCTTGTACATCGGCATCGGAAGATACCCCAGTTGGTCCCTCGAACTTCGCTCGGGCGACGCCAGCAGCGCGCCGAGCCTGGGCAAGTCCTCCGGATCGCCGAAGGAGACCAGCGGCTCGGCCGCCACGTTATAGCCTTCGTCCGCCAGCTTCCGAAGCAACGCGTGAGCCTGGTCCTGCTTCGACCACGCCAGCATCTGGAGCAGGTTTCCGCGATTCTGCACATCCGCGCGAGCAGCGATGCTCTCGGCCGCATTCAGCAGCGCATTCAGAATCGTAGAATCCCTCGTTGCCGGCGGCCATTGCACCGCCGTCAAAGCTCCGTCGATCGTCACCGCGGAATCCGATTTCAAATACGGCAGCGAAGCCGCCACGATCTCGGCTTGATGCGCTTTGCCGAACTCCGGCTGCTGGAGCAGGAAGCGTACCAGTTCCTCGCTCGGTCCCTTCGTGTGCAGCAGTGCCAGCAGCTTAGCCGAGGTCGAATCCTCAGGCCAGTAGGAGAGCCCGTCGATGGCGTAGCGGCGGACGGCCGGGAAGGGATGGTAGAGATACCGAACCACCAGGTCGAAAGACGCGTCATCAGGGAAGCCGAGGATGCTGGGCAGAATGTCGGTGACGATTTCGGCGGCGTCGGTGGTTTGGTTCAAGTTGGTCGTACGCCGGCTCATCGCGTCGAGAAATTCCCGGCGTTGGTTCGCAGTGGAAGGGAGAACCTCAATGGGAGTCCAATCGGATTGAACCGGAACCTTGGGTGGCGCTATGCCGGGGAAATCGCTCACCATCGTGTAGCGAACTTCGTAGATGCCGGGCACATCGAATCGATACAACAGGTGCAGCGGAAGGCGGCCCTCCTTACGATTTCCTGCCGGAAACGCGTACGACCCGCAGGGACCGAGCCCGGAGAAATCGGCTTGGTATTTCATCCAATTGGAACCCGGCAGCAGTGGCAGTAACTTGCCATTGCGGCGCACCTCCACCTGATGGCATCCGAACCCTGCCGGCCCGTGAGGCGACGGATAGGAGATGGCGCCCAGCCGGCGGCGCGTCTGGACTTTTAACCACACCGGCATACCGGCGTAGGCAGGCTCGTCCAGAGATACCGTCGTCATCCCGAAGCCGGCCGGGATCTCCACAGCCGCACTGGATTGCCCTTGGTACACCACGCGGAGCTCTACCGTTCCGCTCTCCGCGCTGTCTTGAGGAGCCTTGAAATTGATCTGCTTGTCGGAGACGTAGAGTAGTCCGGCCGTTTTATCGCCGATCATAACCACCACGCCGCACAGCTCTCTGGGGTAGACCGATAGATTGGCCATTTCCGGGTCGGGATTGCGGGGATTGACAGTCTCGAGAAGTTGCCGGTCGGCATTGCCGCCGCAACCTGGGGAGGGCCCCAGATGGGTGCCGTAAATCGATACCCCGTCGCCCGGGGCCAGAATCGGCGCGGCGACGCCGGCCGCGGAGAACTGCGGGGGATCGGCCGCGTGAGCCAAACCGCCGGCCAGCATTGCGAGAATCGTCAATCCGGAGCGCATCATATTAGTCACGATGGAGCGGACACGCCGCTCCATATCAATAATGACACCGCGGCGAGAAACCTTTCGCCTACTTTCGAAAAAAAGAAGAGCTATTAAAATGACGGTGCGGTGGAAACCCCAATAGTGGACGCCGGACACTTGACTAAGAGTTGGCCGCTCTTGCACAGTAAGGAGGATCGGCATGGTTGGTACGGGAACCGGCCTGGATTGATCTGTCCTCGGTGGAACAACTGCCTGTGGTGTCTTGAGCGTCGGCTTGCATGGGCGGCCAGAACAAAAGCGTGATCGTTGTGCTTGGCATGCACCGCGGCGGTACAAGTTGCGTGGCGCGAGCTTTGCTGGCGCTTGGGATCCCTCTCGGCGATTCCCTGCTTCCTCCCGGACACGACAATCCCACGGGGTTTTGGGAAGATACCGTGTGTGTGTCGATCAACGAGGAACCTCTGCTCGGCTCCACTCAGCCTATGATGGTCTGGGGAACGCATGGAGCCTTCCTGAATCGGACGCCGGAATTGATCGGCTTAGGGTGTCCTCGTGAATTACGATGCCCACTCCTACCCCCCGCCCGACTTCGTTTAGTCATTTCTGGGACAGAAGCCTCTCGATTATAGCGAAGCGACGACATGGGTGCGGTCAGCCGTTTTCTTGTTCGCCCGACGTCGAGCGCGGCATAGAGTTTAGCGGCTTTACATCTGTTCCGGCTGCCTTGGTCCATCCACGCATCCAACCAAATCAAACCCCGCGCTGCCGGAGAGTCGGCCGCGCCCACGGAGACTGGCGTGAGCCTAAAGGCGGATTGTCACTTTTGTGTGTCGATCCGGCGGTAAAGAAAGAATGAATGAGAAGCGGAAAAATCATCTCCTATTGTTGCCTCTGTAATGGAAACTCAGCAAACGCCTTGTAACCTTCTTCAAAGAGGTTCGCATGACTATCCGTAAGGTCTCGATCATTCCTTTCTTTGTCTATTTTTCAGTGTTTCCCCTGGGTGCTTTCGCGCAGACCGAACAGACCTATCTGACCGGCTCCGTCGTGGACCCTCAGGGTAACCGCATTCGGCAGGTCCAGATCGTTGCAGTCAACGAAGAGACCGGCCTGAAGCGCGAAACCGAGACCACTTCCCAGGGCACCTATCAGCTCGCCGACCTCCCTCCAGGCGTCTTCACGATCCGATTTTCTAAGGACGGATTCTCCGTTTACCAGGCGGGTCACATTCGCCAAATCGTTGGCCAAACAGGAACACTCAATGTCGGGCTCAGCCTCGGGGTTAGACAGGAGGAGGCCACGGTCAACGAATCCATCGTCCAGTTGGACAAGGTTGACGTCACCATCGGCGGTGCTGTAGAACAACGCCAAGTCGATGAGCTGCCGATCAATGGCCGCAATTGGTCGACCCTGACTTCTCTTGTGCCGGGCGCGATCGATAACGGCGCGGGCGATCAGCGGACCATCCGTTTTGCCGGCCACGGCCTCGACGACAATAATCTTACGCTCGATGGCGTCGACGCGACGGCTGTCTTCAACCAGATGCAGCGCGAATATGTTCGTCTGACGATCCCGCTTGACTCCATCGCCGAATTCGATGTCAAAAGCCAAACCTTCGGTGCCGATGTCGAGGGCGGAACCGCAGGCGGCCAGATCGCGGTGGTTTCTCCCTCGGGCACGAACACATTCCACGGCAACGTCTTCGACTACTTCCGTAACGATGCCTTCGAAGCCCGCACACCGTTCAACGGGCCATCGCCGAACCCCTTTTTGTTGAATCAGTTCGGGGCTGCCGCGGGCGGCGCCATCCTCAAGAACAAGCTATTCTTCTACGCCGCCTACGAAGGTCTGCGCCAGCGTCTGGACGGAAGCCAAATCGGTCTCGTTCCCAGCCCGAGCTTGATTGATCAAGCAGAATCAGTCTCCCCGGCACTCACTCCAATCTTGCGGGCCTTTCCCGCCGGTACCTCGCCGTCGTCGACGCCCAATGTTTGGAACTATGCCGCTAACGGACGGCAAATCGACAACGAAGACTCGGGGATGATCCGCTTCGACTACCACTTTTCGGCGAAAACAACCAGTTTCGTGCGCTTCAACTCTGACCAGGCTTATGAAACGACACCGACCGGCAACCTCACCGCGCTCACCGTCTACGACACGAAGTTCAACAACGGCGAATGGGAACTGCTGCACGTCTTCACCCCAACGCTCATCAACGAATTCAAGTTCGGCATCAATCAGGATTTCTACCACAGCGGCACTATTTCGCCGCTCCCTTACACCTTCAGCGTCTCTGGCTTCAGTTCCTTCGCAGGCAGTTCCACCTCCGACAATCCCTCGAAAACGATCAGCGCGCTCGACGATTGGTCATGGTCCAAAGGTAAACACACGCTGAAATTCGGGTTCGAGATCCAGCGGGACTTCCTGAATCAGGGGTCGTCCGCCAAGGGCACGCTCAGCTATAGCTCGATAACGAACTTCATGGACGACGAGGTGAATACCGCGTCTTATACAGCGTTGCTCCCGCTGGTTAGGCAGCGCAAGACCGAGTACTGGATGTATGCCGAAGACGAGTGGAAGGTTTCCGAAAACTTCACCATCAACATGGGAGTCCGCTACAACATCTTTAACGCATTGCACGCGCTGAACCATGACGATGCGCCCTTCGACTTCGGCACGTGCGGCGGCTTCTGCCCCAACACGTACTCCTTTTTCAATCCGCGCTATGATGACATCGATCCCCGCATCGGTCTGGCCTGGTCGCACAGCAATACCGTATTTCGCGCTGGCGGCGGCATCTATCATACCGACGGCCAATTGGACGACCAGGACCTCCCGATCTCAAACACGGTTGACTCCTATTCGTTCAACAGTACGAACAAAGCCTTCGCCGGCCTTTCGTACCCCTTAAATCCGTTCCTTGCATACGCCGAAGCCGGCGGTTTGGGCGTCGTCTCGCCCCGCGATCTGGATCGTAACCGCAAAGACGACTATGTTGCCGCCTGGACCGCTTCCATCCAGCAAAAGCTGCCCTTCAATCTCATCGGAACCGCAAGCTACCTCGGTAATAAGGGCACCGACGTACTCACGACCACCTATGCCAACCTGGCGGCGCCGCCCACAAACGTGGTGCCGTATCCTGCTTTCGGCGCGGTCTCCTGGCGTGGCGACGTGGGCAACAGCACGTTTGAAGCCTTGCAGTCCAACCTCAGGCGGATCTTTACGAACGGCCTCCTCCTGAGCGCAAACTACATGTGGTCGCATTCGATCAACGACGGCAGCATTGGAGGAGGCGAGTCCGACACACCTCAGGACTCGTTTTGCCGCGCCTGCGATAAAGCGAGCAGCGACGATGACATCCGCCAGACGTTTAATGTCTCGGCGGTTTACGCCCTACCGTTTAAGAAGCATTTTTGGGGCAACTGGGAGCTGAGTGCCATCGGAACGGCTCAGACCGGTCTTCCGGTCAACATCACTGTCGATCGGTCGAACTCCGCTGTACCCGGATTGTTTGCGATCAGCGGCGAAGAGCGGCCGAACATCCCGGGTGTGCCGCTGACGCTGCCCGGCGGCTCTACACCCAACGACTGGATCAATCTTGCTGCATTTGCCGTTCCAGCCAATCAGACCTTCGGCAACCTCGGCCGCAACGCCTTCCGGGCTCCTGGGATTTCGCAACTCGACCTGGGACTTTCGAAGTTCATCGGCATTAGGGAAAGGCTAAACCTCCGCATACGTGCCGACTTGTTTAACGTCTTTAATCGCGCCCAGTTCGGCGCGCCCAACGCCGACATATCTGCTTCGAATTTCGGTACGATCACATCTACGATCAGTAATTATGCTACTGGCCGTGGCACACCGCGCGAACTGCAACTGTCCGCGAAGATCGTGTTCTAAGCGCCCGTTTCCCGACTCTAGGTTCACGCCATGTCCCAGTCTCCAACCCCGGCCGCGCCGCAGGAGGTGGCGCCTCTGCTTGCCTTGGCCACTGAGTTCCTCCGGGCCGGGCGGCCAGCCGATGCGATCGCGCCGTTGTGCGATGCAGCGCTCCTGCAGCCCTACAATCCCATCATCCAGCACGATCTCGGCCTCGCCTGCATCGAGGCCAGCCGCGTATCGGATGCCATCGCGGCATTGCAGCGCGCCGTCGCCAGCAACCCCTGCTACGCCGATGCATATTACCGCCTGGGAATTGCTTTGGAGAAGCTGGGCGACATCGGCGGGGCAATCGTTGCGTACGATCGCGCCACTGAGCTGCTGCCATCCCTGAGCGAGGCCTGGTTCCGCGCCGGCGCCCTGATTTACACACTGGGCCATCGCGACAAGGCGATCGGCTGTTTCCGCCGCGCGGCAGCGACCGGAGATAAGACCAGCTTCGGCCGCCTTGGCAAGGCGCGGGCGCTGCTGACCGAGGACCGCAATCAGGAAGCCGAAAAGGTGCTGCGACGCACGCTGGCGCTCGACCCGGGGAACGCCCTGGCGCACGATCTGCTGGGTACTCTGCTCTCTGAGTTCGGCCGTTTCGATGAGGCCCGCGAAAACTTCCAGCGCGCGATCGCGATCGCGCCAGTGCTGTACGTTCCGACCGCAATGGCCCTCTCTCCGGCGACCGGGGAGAGGGCTTTTTATTCACACCTCAAACGCAGAAGTTCAAACCAACCCTGAACCCGCCCCATCCGGCGTGAACGTTACTGCACCCTGTCCGTCCCCCCGACAGCCTAAGAAGGGCCCTGCGGAGGAATCTGACGAAGTGCCCAATCGGCCGGGGTTCAGAATTTCGCCCTGTCCGGTGAATTCGACAATTCGCCGGTCCGGTCGGCAATGCCGGTTTTGCGGGGGGGCCCGGGGCCCTCGCTGAACCCCGGATGCCTACGGTGTAGAGAGTCAGAGCGCTCTTGGCGGCGTTCAGACAGTCCCCGGCTACCCAAGCAGCGAACCCACAGGTCACAAACGCGCCCAGCAGCAGTCAGATTGAAACAATGTCTAACGACAAAATTGTTACTCTGGTAGGACCTTTGGCGCTTCTCGCTTGACTGACGACGCGAGAGGATTGATTTACCGGTCCGCCGCATGGTTCTGTTGGCCTGCTTAGCTCCGGTCACCAGAGTGGAGAAGAATAACGATGATTACATTTCCCAATAGAGTCTTGTTCGTCGGTTTTGGAGCGGTGGCGCGCTGCACGCTGCCGATCTTGATCAAGCACCTGAGCGTCGATCCCAAGCGCATCACCATCATGGACTTTGATCCCAACGACGCCGCGCTGAAGCCCTGGATCGAGCAGGGCATGACTTTCATCAAGGATCGTGTGACGCCGGAGAACCTGGGGAGCCTGCTGGGCCAATATGTCTCGGACGGGGACCTCCTCATCGACCTGGCGTGGAACATCGATGCCTGTGAAATCGTGCAATGGTGCCACGACCGCGGCGTGCTCTATGTGAACACGTCGGTAGAGCTGTGGGATCCGTACGCGGGAGCCGACAACAAGCACCCAACCGAGCGAACCCTCTACTGGCGCCACATGAATCTGCGGCGGATGATCGCCCGATGGAGCGAGCCCGGACCGACCGCGGTGATCGAGCACGGAGCGAACCCGGGCCTGATCAGCCATTTCACCAAGCACGCATTGTTGGAGATCGCGCAGCGATCCCTCGCGGAAAAGAAATTCAACGAGGCGCAGTCCGAGACCATCGCGCACCACGTCAAGTCGCAGAGCTTTAACCACCTGGCCCACCAGCTCGGCGTCAAAGTCATTCACTGCAGCGAGCGCGACACGCAGATCACGGATCAACCCAAACAGGTGAACGAGTTCGTCAACACGTGGAGTGTCGAGGGCTTCCGCGAAGAGGGTACGACCACCGCCGAGATGGGTTGGGGCACCCATGAAAAAGAGCTGCCCGCCTACGCCTACGAGCATGCGGAGGGTCCCAAGAGCCAGATTTGTCTGGCGCGGATGGGCATCAACACGTTCGTAGCGACCTGGGTGCCGCCGAATCACGACATCGTCGGTATGATTGTGCGCCACGGCGAGGCGTTCACCATCACCGAGAAGCTCACCGTTTGGGAAGGCGGCAAAGCCATCTACCGCCCCACGGTCCACTACGCTTACTGTCCGTGCGACTCCGCCATTGCTTCACTCCACGAGCTGCGCGGATACGACTACCGGCTGCAGCCGAAAATCCGCATCATGACTGACGAAATTACCAAGGGAGAGGATATTCTGGGCGCCCTGGTAATGGGGCACCCATACCAGTCGTGGTGGTGCGGGACCGATCTCGAAATCGAGGAGTCGCGCCGCCTGGTACCGCACCAGAACGCGACCACGATGCAGGTAGCCATCTCGGTTGTAGCCGCCTGCATGTGGATGGTCGAGAATCCGCGCCGGGGCCTGTGCGTGCCGGACGACTTGCCCCATGAATATGTTCTGGGCGTCAGCAAGCCCTACCTGGGCAAATTCGTCTCCGTAGCTTCCGATTGGAACCCGCTGAAGCACTACACCAACGCATTCAGCGGATATAACAAGCCGCAGTTGGACCTGACCGACCCGTGGCAGTTCAAGAATTTTCTGATCACGGAAGGCGACGGCATTTGAGCGACCGAATTTGAGCTTCAGAGCCACGCTCAAACACATGCGCTATGGACCATAAGAGACTACTTCTTCAACTGGCCAAGAAACACGGCACGCCGCTTGTCGTCGTGGACCATAAGGTGCTTCGGGAAAACTACGAACAATTCCGAAAGTACCTGCCTCGCGTGCAGGTCTACTACGCGGTGAAAGCCAATAGCGACCCTGCGATCGTGCAGACCTTCTACGACGCTGGAGCCAGCTTCGACGTCGCCAGCGTGGCCGAGTTCTTGAACGTTCACGAAAAGATCAAACATCTGCCGGCGAAACAGCGGCAGGATTTCATTTGGGATCGCATCATTTACGCGAATCCGATCAAGGCGATTGAAACGCTGCAGCGGTTGGATCCATACAAGCCGCTGGTCACTTACGATAACCACGACGAAGTGCTCAAGATCGCCCGCTATGCGCCGCACTCGGGCCTGGTGCTGCGGTTGCGGGTTCCCAACACCGGGTCTATGGTGGAGCTGTCAAGCAAGTTCGGCGCCTTGCCCGGCGAGGCCGTGGATCTGATCGCCTTCGCTCACAACAACAAGCTCGTGGTGGAAGGTCTCAGCTTCCATGTCGGCAGCCAGTGCACGAACCCGCAGAACTACAGCCAGGCGTTGCATCTCTCCGCCGGCATCTTCGCGGAGGCCAAATCGCGTGGCTTCGATCTGAAGCTCCTCGACATCGGCGGTGGTTTTCCGGCGCACTATGACGACACCGTCCCTCCCTTCCGGAGGCTCGCCAAAATGATCAACGCCGAATTGGACCGTCTCTTCCCCGAACCGATCGAAATCCTCGCCGAGCCGGGACGTTTTCTGGTCGCTTCCGCCGTGTGCGCGGTCGCCCAAATCATCGGTAAGGCCGTCCGCGGAGGCAAGCTTTGTTACTACCTCAACGACGGCGTCTATCAAACCTTCAGCGGCCAGATCTTTGACCACGCCCGCTACCCTCTAAAAAGTTTCAAGAGAGGTCCCACGCAGATCTGCTCGGTCTTCGGACCCACCTGCGACGCCCTCGATACCATCAGCCTGGCCGAGCAGCTTCCGGATTTGGAGATCGGCGAACTGGTTTACGCCGAAAACATGGGCGCCTATTCCGCCGCCAGCAGCACCTACTTCAACGGTTTCCCGCCAGCCAAGGTCGTGCACGTGAACCAGTGACGCCGAGGGAGCAACGCTTGCTGATCATCCGGAAAGCTTCAGCCAGAAACTTTCAGCTTCTTCACTAGAACTTTCGAGTTCCGTCCGCTGTGGTCGTATTTCTCGCGGCGCTCCGGCGGAAGGTCGTCGGGCGTGCCTTCGGCGAAACCGCCCTTCGACTGAAAGTAAGTAAAGGTCTGCGTCGATAGCGCGATCAATTCATCCAGGCCCATTTCGCGGGCTTTATTCTCGACGAATTGAATCAGCTTTCGGCCGATGCCCTGATGTTCGTGCGCCGGATCGACAAAAAGACTGGCTAGCTCGCCGACGCTTTGTGGGGGATGGGGTTGCGCGGGATAAACGTGCAACGCCACGCACGCGACCGGGTTCCTGTCAATTTCGAAGATGTAGTAGTCCGCCAGGTTCTTCTCAATATCGCCGCGTGTTCGCCGGACCAGTTCTTCAGCTTCCACGGCCTTCCTGGTCAGCAACTGGATTGCCCGGATGTCTTTCTTCTTGGCCGGCCGGATCTGTTCGTATTCGTTGGCGTAAATCAGTGTGCCGATGCCCTCATTGGAGAACACTTCCGCCAGCAGCCCTTCGTCCTCGCGGCCATTGACAATATGGACGCGTTGCACTCCCGCGGCGCAGGCGGCAACCGCGCATCGAGCCTTGGAAACCATCTCCGGGGCGAAGCCGCCAGGCGCGGACTGGATCAGCTTCTGCAAGTCCCCCGCCAGCATTTGACGGATCATCTGACCGTTGTGCCGCAACCCGTCCTGCGAGGTCATGAAAATCAACTTTGCCGCCTTCAAAGCTACCGCCGCCGCGACCGCGATGCTGTCGGAATTGACGCGGTACGTCTTACCGTCGCCATCAAAGCCGAGCGGCGGAATGACCGGAACAATACCCTGGTTCAGCAGCGTTTGCAGAAGTTCGATATCGACCCGCTCAACCTTCCCGGTAAAGAGCTGGTCCACGCCATGGATGATCCCCAGCGGATGCGCAACCATGGCATTCGTGCAAGCGGCGCGGAGATCGTTGGCCGAAAGACCTTGCAGGATTTCGTGCGTGACATGGTTCGCGGCTTCGATGGCAAGCTGCAAGGTCGCGGCATCGGTCACGCCGGTACCGTCCAGGTCAGACGCCGGGACGCCCCGCCTCTCGGCGAGCACCGCAATTTGCTCCGCCGCCCCATGCACCAGCACCACACGGATGTTCAAGGAACGCAACACCGCCACGTCCAGGAGGATGTTGGAGAAGTTTTCCTCCGTGACGATGCCTGCGTCCGCGGCAAGGATGAAGGTCTTTTCGCGGAATTGGGGAACGTATTGAAGAATTCCGCGCAGATCGGTCAGCTTCACGTTGGCCCTGGGTGGTTGGTCGCTGGTTGCCAGTTCAAAGTCGGGACCATTCCGCTCTACATCGGAACGGATCTCCACCGGCGCAAGTCGGCCGGACCTCTTCACCTTAACAAAGAAAGATGGCGGAGAGGTTTAGCGGTCTGGTGTTCCTCAGCCCGAACCACAACTCTGAATCCTTCGGTCTTCGAGAAAGCTGGCCCGCTGCGTCATAATTCGACACGCCGGGAGGGGGCGTGAGCGAAGTGCCCGCGGGAAAAGCCAGCAGGACCGGACTAGCACCGGCGAGGCAACGGCGGTTTGCGCCACAAAGCCAGGGCTGGGGACCAGCCCGATCTGCGTTCCATCCAATCTCTGCCGCAGGCCCTCGTAGTCGAGGTAGAAGAAGGCGAGCACTGCTCATTGCTTTGCTTCCAGTTTCCCGAGAAATCCGGTACCGGCCCTTCCGCCGCGAAACCAAGCGCCGCAATCGCAATCAACAACAACAGGTTCATGGAGTGTCAAGTATGCAAAACATGTGTTGCAATTCGGTGAGCACGCGCCAAAGTGTTCATGAATACACCTGAGGAGCGATTTTGATGGCGCACCCTCAAGGCCGGTAGGGGCTTGCGCTTAAGGCGTAAACAAAACCGCCCTCTCCCCGGAGACCGAGGAAAGGGCCGTTGTGGTTGGGACGAAAATCAATTGACGTCGTCGTCGTCGTCGTCCAAGTCAGCTTTGGACCGCACCGGGTGGTTGAAGTCGCTCGCCGGGCGAACCGTCTTCTCGCCTGGGAAGGGGACCTTAAACCCAGTGGTCTCGTACCAGTCGAAGTGTCTGACGGTGTCCGGGTCTAAAGAGTCGGGCGTCCGATATTTGGGGGCGAATACCTCCGCCTTCATTTTGAGCCAGCCATCCCGCAGAGCTTTCCTTTCAGGCCTTTCCTCCTGCAGGGCCGGCGCGGCTGCGGAACTGCAAGTGTTGAGGCTGGGGCTGACGTTCGACGGGGCCGTATATCCCGAAACGCCGTAACACAGCGGGACCTGATTCGGCACGTGCGACCACGCCAGGAAGTTCTCCGCGGGCGGGTTGTTGATGAAGAGCGTGGTCATCGGCGCGGCCACAAGGTCGAACTGGTTCATGGGCGTCAGACCGAGGATCTGCTCGATCGTGCGGGTCATGTTGACCTGCGTGTAGAAGGTTCTGTCTTCGATGACCCCGGCCCCGGTGCCATCCGATCTCACCTTCTGTTTGACGTAGGGGCTGATGATATAGCCAGGGCTGCGGTGACCGTCGACGTGGTCGACGCCGTACTGCGCGTCGTCTTCTTCGATGAAGATCGCCGAGCTGGACCAAATGGGGCTGTGGCTGATGATGTCGACGACGCGCCCAACGGCCAGGTCGTTATCGGCCACTTCGGCTGCCGCGTTCGGCGGGCCGGTGGTGTGGTCGCTCATGATCCATAGGAATTCCAACTGGGGCACCGAACTGGCGGCCACGTCGTTGGCGAAGTCCTGCTGCCAGACATCGACCCGGTACTGATCGGGGATGCCCAGATCGAATTGCGGGTAGTTTTGCACCGTGATGTTGTACAGGTTCGGGAGCGGGGTGACCGAGCCGATGGCGTTGTAGTACTGGAGTTGCGGCTCGTTGCCAGCCTCGTATTCCAGTGTGTCGTTGTAGAACTGGGTCCAGCTCGGCTCGCAACTGTCGGAAACAATAAACGGTAATGCCACGGGTGTACCCGCGCCATTAAAGCTATTTGCTTGCGTCATGTTAGTTGGAGTGCAACCCGCCACGTTGAAGGTGTTGCTCTCGACGTACTCACCGTAGTTCTTCACCGTGATGCCGGCCGCGGCCGCCGAGTCCCACAGGAACCCGTTCTTCTGATAGGCGATCGCATCGCCGCCGTTGGAGGGGTAGTCGCGGAGCCAGTCAGGCGACTGGATGTCGTCGGAGTAGGGCGCCATGGCCTGCATGATCCAGTTGTGACCGTCAGCCGACTGGCGGCTCGCGTTGTAGAAGTTGTCCAGAAGCGGGAAACGCTGCACCATTGCGTGCGCGTTAGGCGTTACGACAGGGTATTCGGAGAAGGTCGAGTTGTCGCCGAAGACTGCCAGGGAGGGTTCGCCGTTGCCGCCGGCCACGTCGCCCAGCATCTGATCGTAGGTGCGGTTTTCCCGGATGATCACGAAGACGTGCTGGATCTTCGACGGAGCGCCGATCTTTTCCGGGATCGCGACCGGCGCGGCAAACGGGTTGCCCCCTGCGGCCGACGCGATATTTTCCCACAGATCCCAGTGGTTGTTCTCGAAGACCGTCTGGGTCATCGCCGCCAGGGTCAAGGCATTCGGCACGGGGACGATGCTGACGGTGCCAAGGTCCTGGTGGGTGTTGAAGCTGACCACGCCCTCCTCTTTGCCGTACGAATTTTCGGCCGTATTCGCCGGCGGGGCCGCCACCCCGAAGCCCGTGGTGCCGATGCCCTTGTCGTTGGCAACCAGCAGCACACCGTCTGCCGTGTCCAGCACAACCGAGCTTGGCGCATAGCCTACCGGGATCATGCCCAGCACGGGAGACCCGAGGTTGTTGAGGTTGACTACCGCGATGGCGTTGGCATTGTACAGCGCGACGTAGGCGATGTTGTTCACGGCATCGACGGCGATCGAGTTCGGCCCGGCGCCATAGGCCGGCTGGCCTGTGTCAGGAACTCCGATCGGCAGCCCAAGGTTGATCGTGCTCGACACCGTGTTGGTGGCCGTGCTAATAACCGAGATGGTGTCGTCGTAGGTATTGGCGACCAACAGGTTGTTGCCCCAGAAGGCCATCCCGGTCGGGTGCAGACCGGTCGAGATACTGCCGGTGACCGTAAACGTGGACAGGTTGACCACGGAAACGGTGCCTGTGGCCGTGCTGCCGGTCGGCCAGGTGGCGACGACCGGGGTGCCGTTGGAGTATCCCTGGAAGTCGTCCGCGGTGGCAATCCGGCCAGCCTCGTTGGAGACATATGCGGTCTTGCCATCCGGCGAGATCACGACGCTGTGCGGGACGTTACCGACGCGGATCTCCGCGCCCTGGGCCGGCGTTGCCTGGGTCAGGTCGATTTTGGTCAGCGTGTCGTTGTTGTCCAGCACGGCATACGCAGTCTTGCCATCCGGCGAGATCGCGATGCCGAGGGGATAGGAAGTGAACGTGTCATCCGAGAAAATCGAAACCGGGTAGCCGCACGGAATGGCAAAGCTGCCCGAGGTCCCCGGAGGGCTGTTCCCGGGGAAGCAGGTGACATTGGTCAGAGCGCCTAGCTTGTTGACGTCCAACGGAACGCTGACTTGGGTGCCGTCTGTCAGCAGGCCCGTCACCGGATCGACGTTGGCGACGGCAACGTAGCTGGTGGGGCCGTAACTGCCGTCCTGGCTGAACAGCAGGTGCAGGCCATCCGGCGTATAGCTGATGCCGTTGTGGCTGCCGTCTGCATCGGTGCCTTTCAGCGTGCTGTACGTCTGCAGGACTTTGCCGGTCTGGGTGTTGAAAATCGTGACGGCCTGTGGGGCGCCCATCTGAAGGACGGCGGCGGTGTGCGTCGCGCTATTGGGGTTCAGCGCGACGGCCTTGGCGCGGGTCGTGATGCCGAGGTAGACTTGCGTGCCGGCGGGAGTGATGAACGCGCCATCACTGGCGACCCACGGATAGGTGGTGGTCAACGGGTAGTTCGGGCCCTGCGTCCCGTTCTGATTCGCCCCTACTACGTACGTCGGGTACGGATCGGACTGGGCGAACGCCGGAATGCTTACCCCCGCCGCCAGCAGGCCGACGAGCAGATGCAAAGTGTTAATTCCGGAATGCTTGCGAGAAGTTGTCACGGACATGAATAGTTTGCCTCTTTCGATTTCTTCCAATAGGTGACCAGGAATCGGCCATGCAGCTTAAGGTCGCTTCAGGAATGGCCAGTAGTATGCGCCGCGAACATGACGCCACCATTACGTGAAAATGAAAGTTTGTGTGCGGAAGATCAGGTGAAAATCGGTTGTCGAACGGATGACAGTGAGGTTCTAAATCTGTCCGCTTTACTCAGCCCAGACCACCCACGGATGCTCGAAGGGAACTCGCACGTCGGGGTGGAAAGGAACCACACGAACGCTGAAACCGTACGAGCCGCTTTCCAGGCACTCCAACTGCCCCTCATAATGGTGTTGGTTTTCAGCTCGCTCCGGCGTGCTTCATATCGCTCGAAGAACCGTTCACGATCATGCTGTCCTCATCCACCGAGCCGGAGACAAGCTGGACGCGGACATTCTCTGGCGGGATCTCGCCGAGAACAACCGAGGCTGTCACTCGCATCCCTTCTCCTACATGGATTTCGTGGCGGTCCTCCGCTTGAACCCGCGTGATCTTCACCTGCGAGCCAGCGGTGAGAAAGCGGTCGCGCCATTCGACGATGGAGTGCAATCTGGCGCCGCCCTGGGCGGCTAGCTCGGAGTAGCGTTTGGCCGCCGGGATATAGAAGCGCTCGGCGTATTCCATCACCATGCGGTTGGTGTTGAATACCGGAGTACAAGCGTTTCATCGAAGCCTTCATCTTGGCGATCCAGCCGCGCGGGAGATTCTCCTGGTCGCGCTCGTAAAACAGCGGAGCCACGTCCTTCTCCAGAAGATTGAAGAGAGCATCGGACTCAACCGCGTCCTGATAATCATCGTTGTCGTAATCTTCACCGCGGCCGATCGCCCAGCCAACTTCGCGGTCGTAGCCTTCGGCCCACCATCCGTCCAGCACGGAAAGATTAAGACCGCCGTTGGCCAGCAGCTTCATGCCGCTGGTGCCGCTGGCTTCGTTGGGCCGCCGCGGCGTATTCAGCCACACGTCGGCTCCCTGCACCAAGTGGCGCGCGACGCGGATGTCGTAGTCCTCCACAAATACGACGTTGGAGCGCACTTCAGGATCGCGGGCGAAATGGATGATCTGGCGGATCAGGTCCTTGCCTGCGTTGTCGTGAGGGTGAGCCTTTCCGGCGAGCAAAATCTGGACCGGACGCGCCGGGTTCGTCAAGATGCATTTGAGGCGGGGGACGTCCCGCAGCAGCAAGGTCGCGCGCTTATACGTTGCGAACCGGCGGGCAAACCCGATGGTCAGAGCGTCCGGATTGAGGACCGAGCGGGCCGTGATGATTTCAGCGTCTGAACCACCGTGCCGGCGCACCTGGGACTCCAGGGCTTGACGCGCGTAATTGACCAGGTGTTCCCGGCGAATCTGATGTACCCGCCAAAGCTCATGATCGGGAATGCGGTCGATGCGGTCCCACACGGCGCTCCCGGCGGTCTCCTCCGCCCAACGGTGACCAAGATAACGGTTCAGCAACTCGGTCATTTCGAGGGAGACCCAACTGCGAATGTGCACGCCATTGGTGACTGAGCCCACCGGAATTTCGTCGAGCGAATAGCCTGGCCACATGGTCCGAACCATTTTGCGCGTGACGGCCCCATGCAGACGGCTGACGCCGTTAGCCGCCGAACTCATGCGAATGGCAAGGAAGGCCATGTTGAAGCTCTCATTCGGATCGGTGGGATCTTGACGGCCGTAACTCAGGAGCCGTTCAAAAGGGATGCCAAGCCGCTCGGCAAAGGCCCCAAAGTATCCGCCCATCAACTGCGGATCGAAACGATCGAAGCCGGCCGCGACGGGAGTGTGAGTGGTGAACACATTGCCCGCGGCCGCAAGCTGGCGGGCTTCGAAGAACGGCAGCCCGAGCTCTTGCATCAGCTCACGCGTCCTTTCGAGGCCCAGAAAAGCGGAGTGTCCTTCATTCATGTGGCACACGGCAGGCCGGATTCCGAGCGCCGCCAGAGCGCGCATCCCGCCAATCCCGAGGACGATCTCCTGCTGAAGGCGCAGTTCACCGTCACCGCCATACAGCGAGCCGGTGATCCGGCGGTCCTGCTCGGAATTCTGCGGCACGTTGGTGTCCAGCAGATATAACGGCACGCGGCCCACCTGCACCTTCCAGACTCGCGCATGAGCCAGCCGTCCGGGGAACTCGAAGGAGACAGTCAGAGGGTTATTCTGGGCATCCAGTTCCGGCCTCAAAGGCAGGGTGGAGAAATCGTTCACCGGGTAGGTTTCCTGTTGCCAGCCGTCCGCATTCAGATATTGCTGAAAGTAACCGCGCTGGTACAGCAGGCCAACCCCCACCAGTGGCAAGCCCTCGTCGCTGGCAGATTTTAGATGATCGCCCGCCAGGATTCCCAGACCTCCGGCATAGTTGGGCAGGCATTCCGTGAGGCCAAACTCGGCCGAGAAATAGGCAAACACCACCCCGGCTGCTTCGGGGTGCGCGCGCCGGAACCAGCCAGTGCCCGACAGATACTCCGCCAGGCTGGTGGCGGCTCGATCCAGCTCGGCGAGAAATGCTTCGTCCGAGGCGAGTTCAGCAAGGCGTCGCTGACTGATCCGGCCCAGCACCCGGCGCGGATTATGGTTCGCTTCCTCCCAAAGATCGGGATCGAGGCTTTCGAACACATCTCTGGTGGGATGGTCCCAAGTCCAGCGGAGGTTTAGAGAGAGTTCGTTGAGAGCCTCCAGCCGGGGCGGAACCGCCGGCGAGACTTGAAAACTGTATACGTGTGGCACGCGGGAGCTCTACACCGCGCTCGCGCTTGACGCTTCCGATCGGCCGAGCAGTTCCTGTTCCGCTCTGAGCCAATCCTCTTCCGGCGAGCCCTCGGGACAACCTCTGTGTTGCCACAAGGCGTAAGCGAGCGAAGCTATCTGCTCGTGGGCGGGCGTTGGTTCAAGCGCTGGCGCGGATGCTTCCGGAGTTTCAATCTGATGCGTTTCCTCGGCTACCATAGCAGTCCCCTCTCTTTTTCGTCGTGAGAAGCCGGCGAATCAAGTTAGGTTCATTTTAGGGGTGGGCGCGTGACACTGTTGTGAATGGGAGCCAGCCGCAGCGACGCTGCAGATCTGGTTTGTCCCGGGAGTGGAGCATGAAGGCGATAAGATGCTGCGGTCAAATTGCGGCCTAGCGGCCCTCTTTGAACGCGGTCGTGCGCGCCTCGAGTTCTTGAGCCCAAACCCTAAGCCGTTCCATCGCCTCTTCTGGCTCTGTTCAGATTGCGGTTGCGTTTTCAGTCAAATGGATGCCTGACCTGCCCGGTTCCCCTCCGAGCCCTGAGGCAACGTCAACTGGCGCATCCGGAAGTCACCCAGGTTGCTGATGCCGGTGGCCGGTGGCGGATAATTCCCATCGTGCAACACGTTGGTACACAACTCTTCGAGGCGGGGCCGCATCCGCTCCCTTATCGGGAAAACGCTCGCCAGACCCGTGTCCGCATCGGATGTCCTAG
>CAWISY010000221.1:0-10420 GCA_963838455.1 Bryobacterales bacterium | reverse complement strand
GGCTCCCCGGCAGCACCGCCACGATTCGGGAATCCGGCGAGATGCCCATTTTGTCGCAGAACTCCCCGCGGCTGAGGCTTGGTTTGACGATCCGGGCCAGGGGATGGCCGATATAGGTGGTGGGGACGCCGTGGCGTTCGAAGAATTCGCGCTCAAAGGGGAAGATACAGAGAAGCCGGCTCACCGTGGCGCGGAGGGTTTTGACCCGCCCCTGCCGCCAAGCCCAGGCCTGCGGCGCGATCAGGTACACCACGGGAACGTTGTGGCGGCGCAGATGCTTGGCCAGGCGCAGATGAAAATCGGGCGCGTCGGTAAGGATGGCGATCTCCGGCTGCTCCTTTGGAATCGCGCGGACCAGCTTGCGGAACTGGCCCAGGATGCGCGGGATGTGGTGCAGCACCTCCACCAGCCCGACCACCGCAATGGAGCGCATGTCGACGATGGGGCGCACGCCCGCAGCCTGCATCCGCGGTCCGGCGCAGCCGAAGAACTCGGCATCGGGATGGCGCGCGCGCAGGGCCTCGACGACGGAGGCGGCGTAGAGATCGCCCGAATCCTCGCCGGCTGAGATCAGAACCCGCATACCTTAAAGCGTGGGCGAATCGTTGCCCAACAGCGCGTGGCGGACCACTTTGACCGGCGGGAATCCCTGCTTCAGGAACGCGTCGTGGAACTCCTGGAGCGAAAACTGCGAGCCTTTCAGCTTGCGGTAGTCCTCGCGCAGTTTGAGGATCTGGAGCTTGCCTAGCGTGTAATACAAATACGTCGGGTCGGAGGTGCCTCGCTTGGTTTCTTTAACCGCGACTTCATGCGGCTGGTAGCCCTCTTTTTCGAAGAATTCCACGGATTGATCGTAGGTCATCTTGCCGGTATGCATCTCGATGCCGGCGATGTAGCGGGCATTGCGCAGCAGCGCGTCCTGCAACTGGCCCAGGCGCATGCGCGGGTCGTTGTTCATGTAGCCCTCGTCCAGGATCATCTGTTCGCAATAGTGCGCCCAGCCCTCGATGTCGGTGTTGGCGCCGAGCAGCTTGCGGATCTTCGCATCGAACGTCTGGGAGTCGATGCGCTGCAGCCATAGGAACTGCACGTAGTGGCCGGGATAAGCCTCGTGAACCGCGGTGCTGAGGATGGTGCCGCGGTTGAAGCCGTGCATGTAATCCTCGATCTGCGCCTTGGGCCAATTCTTCTCCGGAAGCGTCACGTTGAAAAAGGCTTCCTTGGCGACGGTCTCATACGGCCCAGGCGGGTCAATGGAGGCGAAGGTCAGCGCCCGCATGAACGGCGGAGTCTCTTCCAGGATGGGCAGAACCGGCGAAGGCAGCGTGACAATCTTCTTGTCGACGATATAGTCGCGCAGTTTGGTCACGGTGTCGCGGAAGGAATCGAGAAGCGCGGACGGCGCAGGGTGGTCCTTCTGCAAGTCTGCCAGCACCAAGAGCGGAGACCGGCTCGGGTCGATTTTAGCCGCGGTCTCGCGCAACTTTTGTTGGTTCTCGCGCAGGTTGGCGTAGCCGATCTCGAGCAGACGGTTGATCGGGATATCGACCATCTCCTCATACAGCAGCTTCTTCGAAAAGTTGTCCGCGCCCAGCCGGAAGTCGCCGTTCGATCGCGGAAGCAGATCCCTTTTCAGGAACGTTTCGTATTGCTGCAGCGCAACGACGACGGCCTGATTGGCGGATTTGAACTCGGCCACAAGCTGGCGATCCTTGACATCCTTGAACGCGAGAGGCACCGAGGTCTTGAAGAAGTCGATGTTGCCGGGCATCTGCTCGATGGCGATTTCGGTGTAGATGCGCGGCGGGTTGTTCAGGTTCTCGCGCGCGTCCATCAGCACCTTGGGCATGGCCTTTTCGCGCTCAATCAGCGATTTCAGACGCTGCTCCGGCGGCGCGAACTTGCGGCTCATGATGGTGAAGGCACTGCTGGTGATGCCGCTCGAATAGTTGTCGGGGTTCTTGGTCCATTCGCGGATGTTCTCGATCTCCAGCAAGGTTGCGCGAATGTAATTCAATACGATGTCGCGGTCGTCGCTCTGGGGCAGCTTCGAAAACTGGGCCTCCCAATCCCTTAACTCCGCCGCACGCCGCGCCGCGCCGGCCTTGGAATAATCCTCCAGATCGCCGTCGTACTTGTGGATGCCGTCCGAAGTTGCGGTAGACGGATTGTTGGGGAAGTAGTATTCGTCGAAAAATTTATCGACCAGAGCCGTTAGCTGATTCTGCGCGCTGAGTGTGCCGGCCAACAGCATGACGAGGAGGAACCTCACAGTTCCACTTTACAATGAGAGGGTGACCGTAACGGAACAGCTCGAATACCTGAAGAAGGGCTTCGTCGAAATCATCCGCGAGCAGGATTTGAAAGAGCGCCTGGAGCAGTGCGCCAAGGAGGGGCGGCCTTTGCGGGTGAAGGCGGGTTTCGATCCCACCGCGCCGGACCTGCACGTGGGCCACACCGTGCTGCTGCGCAAGCTGAAACATTTTCAGGACCTGGGGCACACGGTGATCTTCTTGATCGGCGATATGACCGGACTGATCGGCGACCCCACCGGGCGCAACGTGACGCGGCCTCCCATGACGCGCGAGCAGATCAATCAGAACGCCGAGACCTACAAGGCGCAGGTGTTCAAGATTCTGCACCGGGACAAGACCGAGATCCGCTTCAACAGCGAGTGGATGGACCCGATGCGCTTTGAGGACGTGATCCGGCTGTGTGCGAAGTATACGGTGGCTCGGATCCTGGAGCGCGACGACTTTGCGAAACGCTACAAGGAGGGCCATCCCATCTCGGTGCACGAGATGCTGTATCCGCTGGTGCAGGGGTACGATTCGGTGGCATTGAAATGTGACGTAGAACTGGGCGGAACGGATCAGCGCTTCAATCTGCTGGTGGGGCGCGAGCTGCAACGCGACTTCGGGCAGCCGCCGCAGATCGTCGCGACCACGCCGCTGCTGGAAGGGACCGACGGCATCGAGAAGATGTCGAAGTCGAAGCAGAATTACATCGGCATCACCGAGCCTCCCAAGGTGATGTACCGCAAAATCATGGGCATCAGCGACGAGTTGATGTGGAAGTATTGGGAGCTGCTAACGGATGCTCCGACGGCGGCGATCGCGGAGATGAAGAAGCGCGAGCCCATGGCCGTAAAAATGGAGCTGGCGCGCCGCGTCGTAGCGGACTTTCATTCCTCGGGCGAGGCCGAGCAGGCGGAGGCGGATTTCGATCGCGAAGTGCGGCAGCACGCGATGCCGGGCGACGTCGAGACGGTGCCCAATGAATGGTTCAACGGCTCCGGAACGAACCTGCCCAAGCTGCTGGTAGGAACGGGCCTGGCTCCGTCGCGCACGGAGGCCGAGCGGCTGCTCAAGGCCGGGGCGGTCGAGATCCAAGGGGAGCGCTGGAGTCAGTTGAGCTACCCGGCCCCGAGCTTCACGGTGCGTGCGGGGAAGAAGTGGAAGCGGGTCATATGATCTCAGGCGTCGGGAGCACTAAACGGATGCCCGCCGCATCTGCCTCATTAGAATCGGCGAATGCGTGAGTTCGGTCAAGGATCAAACGGGCTCGAGCGAAATCTGAAAAGTCCACTGCAGCCGTGTATTTCTGCGCGAAATCCATCACGCGAACGAGAGCGCCCGTGACGCCATTCTGTGAGAGCGCCTTCAAAGCCATCAGATAGTTATTTCGGTAGACCGTCGGCACAATGATTCGGTTCTCTCTTGCGGCGACGAGCTCCGCATTCATCATGATGCGAGCTACGCGGCCGTTGCCGTCAGCGAACGGATGGACCTCCGAAATCAGGAACATCATGAAGATCGCGCGATGCAGTGGGCTTGTCAGGCCACGGTAGATTTCAAAACCTTTCGCGAGCGTTCCTTCCGCCAAGTCTGGCGTCACAAAGGTGGTTGAGCCAGCCCGGTTCGATTCCGCCTTAAATCGTCCCGGCCCTTTGTCTGGCCGCCCTTCCATGATTCGAGCGTGGCGGCTCTTCAAAAGAGCGAAGAGTTCGCTGACGTTGCCGGGGACACGAGACATTTCGTTCTGGTCGGAGACGACTCGCCACGTGCCCAGTACATCATGGGCATCCTCGGGTCGCGCTTTCGGTATGTGTCCCTTGAACACAATGTCCGCTGCCTCGTCGACGGCGAACTCCGTGCCCTCGATAAAGTTTGAGAAATACGCTTCGAAAAATGGAAGCGCCGGACCGTCGGTGGGCCGGGCCAGGCGAGTCACGGGCGCAGTTCCCGCGAGTTCTGCAAAGAGGCGCTGAAACAGGTCCAGACGCTGCGGGTCGTACGGGATGCCTGCCGCCCGTGCGATTGCGACTGCTGATTCCAGAGCGGCTTCGCGTGTGCCCAGCAACGCGCCAATCAGCGCATCGAGGCGTCGAAACTCCTTCGGTAGGTTGAGCTTGGCGGCAACCTCGCGAGCATCATCGCGCAGACGCTGGAGTGCGGTCTCGCCGCTGTGACGGAGCAGTTCGTCGAGCCGCTCCTCGATCTCGCGCTTTGACAGAGTCCTGGCTACGCCTTCCCGCGCGCGCGATGGACGCATATTCTCCAGAAAGGCTCGCGCAGGCGAGGCGATTCTGAGCCCACCGACAAAAGGGCTGTCGCTCTCCAAGGGCGGTGGTCCTTTGCGGGGGCGAAGCGTGACGCCTGGCATAGAAATGTTCCGTTTATGGTCTGCGATAAGAAAGACAGACCCGTCTGCCGCTGGACGATTCTCGAGCGCAGTGCGGTCGGCAATGAGGGCGCCGGGGAGATACGCCGCCACCAACGGCCACAGATTCCGTTGCACGATTTTCTCAGGCGGATCTTTGAGATTCCGTGTGTAAAGCCTCGACCCTAACTTCCGGAGCTGTCCAGCCTGGACTTCGCGCGAAACGGCCGTGGACAAGCGTTCACTGGACCGGAACGCCTCGGGCATCTTGGAGAAATCGGGCATTAAGACCTATCCCGCCCCCCAGCTTAGCAAGGTTTTGGGGTTTTACGGGCCAGGAAAGATATGTTGTGGGATTTAATAAGTCCTCAGGCATCGAAAAGAATCGGGAAGTTGGCGTCGCGGGACCCTGGCACAATTTCGCGTTTTTGGGTTACAAGCCTTGCTCTTTGTAAGTTTGTGGGACTTAAGATCGGCTCGATTCGGAAGATCAAGAGCCCTCAGCTGGTCGGCGAGACTGCTCAAAGCGTGCCACCAGCTCAATCTCCTCCGAGATCTCGTCGTTGAATTCCTCGATCTCTTCTGCGGGGATCCAATACTCCTGATGAACCGTTGAGCCGACGGTGTGGAGCTGGCATTTGTCCAGGAACGCGGAGCTGACTCTAAAGCGCAGCACATAACCGACGAAGCCGGAGGTTTGATCCTTGGTGTTCCAATCACGTGCAATTTGGATTGCGTAGGCTTCGTTCGCGACCGGATCTGCCGCACCAGCCGTTCTTCTAGGCGCGACGGAAACCGGCGGAATCCGGATGCGGCGATGAGCTCATACTCGGCTTTGACCGACCGGCCGGTACAGAGTCGTGAGTTCCATTACCCTGCGTAGATCACTCCACGATGCGTCCATCCCTCATCTTCACCGTCCGGTGAGCGAAGGCGGCGGCTTCCGGGTTGTGGGTGATCATAAGGATGGTCTGGCCGGTCTTGGCGTTCAGGTCGCGCAGGATGGTCAGCACCGCTTCCGAATTTTCGCTGTCCAGGTTGCCGGTAGGCTCGTCGGCGAGCAATATGGCGGGGCGATTCACCAGGGCGCGGGCGATGGCGACCCGCTGCTGCTCGCCGCCGGAAAGCGCGCGCGGCTTGTGATGCAGGCGTCCCTCGATGTTCAGGTGTTTGAGGATCTCCTTGAAATCGGCATCCAGCGGCTCCCGCCCGTGGCCGGCGATGTCGCGCGCGATGGCGATGTTGTCTTCCGCGGTGAGGGTCGGCAGCAGATTGTACTTCTGGAAGATGAAGCCGACCTGGTTTTTGCGCAGCTCCGTGCGCTCGGCATCGGTCATGCCGCGAAGGTCGCGGCCGTTGATGAAGATGGTTCCCGCGGTGGGCGGCGTCAGCCCGCCAAGGATGTGGAACAGCGTCGATTTCCCGGACCCGCTCGGGCCCACGACCGCTAAAAATTCACCCGCGGCGACGCTCAGGTCCACTCCGCGCAAGGCGTGGACGTCGACCTCGCCCATGTGGAAGACCTTGGTCAGCCCTCGAATTTCGATCATCGGGGGAGCCTCAGTCATACGACGATCGCTCAATCATAAGACAGGGCCTCGATGGCGTCCTGGCGGGCGGCTTTGAGTCCCGGATAAATGGAGCCCAGCAGCGCGCCGATCAGCGCGATCAGTCCGGCCCGTGGCCACCATTCGTACACGATCACCTGGGTGAGCGAGGCCGGCGCGAACGCATGCATCAGCACGCGGGTGCCGTAGGTCAGGATGATGCCGAAGATGGTGCCGATCACGGCCAGCATGATGGCCTCGCGAATCAGGATGCCGAGCACGTAGCCTGGCGACGCGCCCAGAGCCTTCAGGATGCCGATTTCGCGCGTGCGCTCCAGCACCGCCGTGTACATGGTCAGCAGCACCACCAGAAAGCCGACGATGACCGAAATCGCGGTGACGACGCTAGTGAATCCTTTGATCAGCGGATAATTGTCCGCGGTGAGCAGGCTGAGGAATTCCTCCATCGTGTAGACGTGGAAGCCGTCGGGCCCCGGCCCCAGCACCTGCTGCAGAGCGGCTTTTACGCCATCGATGTTTTCCGGCCGGTCCACCTTCACGTAGATGATGGTGACCATGCCGCTGGCCGAATACAGCTCCTGCATCACCGGAAGCTGCGCGAACATGCGCGAGAGCATTCCGGATTCGACGATGCCGCAGATGTGCCAGGTATGCCCCAGGGGGAGCGTGCTGCCAACGTGCAGGTTCTTGGTGCGGGCGAAATCCTGGTCCACCAGGATGTCGTCGGGACGCTGAAACGGGCCGCCTTCCACGTAGTGGAATCCGCCGCTCATGGCGTTGAACTCCTTCAGATTAATGCCCGTCAGAGTGTCCAGATCGGCAACTTTTTCGAGCAGCGTTCCATACGCCATCGCCACATGCGGGACCTTGCGCACCACGTCCACGTATTTTTCGCTAACGTTTTCGGTGAAGGAAAAAGCCGTGCTGTTGGGCGGGCGGATCATGATGTCCGCGCCGGTTCCCTTGGCGCGTTTCTGCATTTCTCCCAGGGTGCCCACGCTCAAGCCCACCAGCGTGAGGATCAGGGTGACTTGGACGCCAATGAAAACGGCGCTGAGGAAGGTTCGAACCGGCCGGTGTTTGAGGTTTTCCAGAACCAGTCGATAGATCAAATTGTTAGTGTAGCAACTTCGCCTAAGATCTCCCGCCGCGGCGGGAGCGTGGTCGTGGAAATGGCCCTAAGGCAGAGGCTCTAGTACCTGAAGCCGGGAGCGCTGTAGAATAGATCCGACGTAGTCCTATGATCGCGACCTGGAAACAGTACGAAGGCCAGGCCGTGGATGGCATCCCTTTGCTCCGGCTGCTGGGCGGAAGCGAGGAGGGCGCCGTCTATCTCGGCGAACTGGCCGGCGCGCAGTGTGCGATCAAGCTTGTGCGCGTAGAGGAAGCCGCCGCGCAGATCCCCCTGGCGCGGTGGCAGCAAGCCTCCAAGCTCAGTCATCCGCATCTGGCCAAGATCCATCAATGGGGACGCGCCCGGCTGAACGGAGCGTCGCTGGTGTACCTGGCGATGGAATATGGCGAGGAGGTGCTGGAAGGGGTCGACCGTCCTTTGACGCCCAAGGAGGCGCGCGAGCTGCTGACGCCGGCGGTGAGCGCGCTGGTCTACCTGCACGGGCAGAAGATGGCGCACGGCCGCATCCGGCCGTCGAACATTCTCAGCGCCGGTGAGGTGCTGAAGATTTCGGGCGATGCGCCGCTGCGCTTCGGGGAGCGGCACATGGCCAAGCCCGGGCAATCCCCTTACGACCCGCCGCAACTGGCCAACACGGGAGTCAGCATCGCCGGCGATGTGTGGTCGCTGGGCATGACGCTGGTCCAGGCGCTGACCAAGCAACTGCCCAACGTGGACGCGGACCCTGTGCGCTTGCCCGATTCCTTGAAGCCGGATACCTTCCGCGAGCTCGCCGCAGGATGCCTGCGCCGCGATCCGGCCCAGCGGTGGACCATGGAAGACGTCGCGCAGTGGCTGGAGCGGGGGACCGTTCCGGCGCCGAAGCGTCCGCCGCGGCGCTACCTGGTTCCGGTCGCGGCGGCTGCGGCCGTAGTCCTAGCCGGCGCCGTTGCCCTGCCGCACTTTTCGGGGCATTCGAGCGCATCCAAGGCAACGTCCTCTCAGCCGGCAGTGGCGTCGCCCGCGGCTTCGGTTCCAGAAGCCGCCGTTCCAGAAGCCGCCCCGTCCTCGACCGACTCCCCGGCTCCGCCGCCGGTCAAGCCGAACCCAGCGGCCAGTTCCCGGAAATCCAAGCCGAAACCGGCAGCGGTCGCAGCCGCGACTTCCGCTCCGGCGGCCCAGGCTCCCGTAGCCGCGCTCCCTGACCCTGGTCGTGCGCAGGCCAAACCGAGCGCTACCGCAGCGGCCGTTCCTGCTCCGGCGTCTCCCGTTACCCCGGCTGTCCCGTCTCCGGCCGACGTGATCCCGGATGACGTGGTAGCCTCCGTGAGGCCCGATCCGATAGCCAAGGCCCGCGCCTCGATCCACGGCAAGGTTCCGATCTTCGTGCGCGTGGACGCGGATGCCAGCGGGACGGTGACTGACGCCAAGATCGAATCCGGAGGCTCCAGCAAATACTTCGCGTCTATTTCGGTGAAGGCAGCCCGGCAATGGAAGTTCGCGCCCGGCGACGGCGCGCGTGCGTGGCTGGTGCGTTTCGAATTTACGAAAAACAACGACCACCCCGTGACCATCCAGGCGAGCCGCGTGAAGTGAAGCCGCCGGAGCTGGAGTTCGTCTGCGAGGTAAATGCTCGCGTGGCGGCTCCCATGGTGGTCGGGCCCACGCCGGCTGGTCTGCGGCGCATCGTCGACATCGTAGAAGGAAGCTTCGCGGGGCCGCTCCTGCGCGGAACCATCCTGCCTTGCGGCTCCGATTGGCAGATTCTGCGCCCGGACGGCGTGGCGGAGCTTCACGCGCACTACGTACTGCAGACCCACGATGGGGTCCTGATCCAGGTGAGGAATCGCGGATTGCGGCACGGCTCCGAGGAGGTGCTGCGGCGCATCGCGGAGGGCGGCCATGTGGATCCCAGCGAGTATTACTTCCGCACCAGCCCTGTGTTTGAGGCTCCCTCCGGGCCGTATGAGTGGCTGAACCGCAGCATTTTTGTGGCGACGGCTGAGCGCGCCTCCTTGAGCGTAACGGTACGAATCTTTCGGGTTTGTTAAATCCGGCGAGTCAGTTAAAACCCCGGCGCATTTGTTAAAAGGCCGGAGAATTGCAGTGTCGCGGCCGGAGAGTTTCGCATCGTATACATGTACTTAGGATCAGGAGACAAACACGCATGCCATTCAAACCGGAGGTTGTGGTGCTGGCTCTTGCGGCCGCATCGGTTGCTGTGTGCCAGTCCAGCCAGTTTTCGGGCAGTGTAGCGGTTGGCGCCGCCTCACCCGTGCCGCTGGAACTGACATTACATGACGCCATCGACCGGGGCCTCAAGAACAATCTGGGGTTCCTGGTTAGCGATTCCACCAGCGAGGCCGCACGCGGACAGCGCCTGGGAGCGCTCAGCGCGCTGATGCCCAAGCTGAGCGCGGGGCTGACGGAGGACGACCAACAGACCAGCCTGAAAACCCTCGGATTCAACTTCCACTTTCCGGGCTTCAGCATCCCGACCATCCTGGGCCCGTTTCATTACACCGATGTTCGTGCGTACGCGTCCTGGACCGCTTACGATTACAGCTCGCGAAAAAATCTGCATGTCGCGGACCAGGAGCGAAAGGCGGCGCAGCTTGCCGTGAAAGACGCCCGCGATCTGGTAGTGGAGGCTACGGCGAGCGCGTACCTGCAAATTATCGCGGACTCCTCGCGTGTAGACGCGATCCGTTCGCAGGTGGAGACCGCGAAGGCGTTATATGATCGCACTGCCGACCAGCAGACAGCGGGCACGGCCGCCGGGATCGATGTGCTGCGGTCCCAGGTGGAGCTGAAGCAGCAACAGCAGCGTCTCCTGGCCCAGCAGGATCAGCTCGACAAAGACAAACTGGCGCTGGGACGCGTGATCGGGCTGCCTGGCGGCCAGAGCTTCAACCTGGCGGAGGCTGCGCCGTTTGCGCCGCTGAACTCCTTGAACCAGGAACAGGCGTTGCAGACGGCCATGCAGGAGCGTGCCGATTACCAGAGCGGCCAGGCTCGCGTGCGTGCCGCCGAGGAAGCCGTCGCCGCAGCGCGCGGGGAGCATTATCCCACCGCC
>CAWISY010000220.1:0-8465 GCA_963838455.1 Bryobacterales bacterium | reverse complement strand
CCGGGAAGAATTTTGTTCGCGCCGCTGTATTCGCTGGAACGCGGGGTCGCTCCGCCCGCCGAGCATGGATTCACGCTGCTGGCTGCCGTGCTCACGCCGAAATCGAAGGGGCGCTTGAGTCTCGCCTCCGGCGATCCGCTGCAGGCGCCGCGCATCGATCCCGGCTTTTTGACCGAGGCCGAGGATCGCGAGCTCCTCAAAAAAGCGGCGGAGCGGGCGCGGGAAATCGCGACTTCGCCGGCCTTCGTGGCGTACCGAGGCTCGGCGTACGGCAGCGAGTCGAGTGAAATCGAGGAGCTGGTGGTCAGCCTCAATCACGGCTCGGGCACCTGCCGAATGGGAGGCGACGCGGAATCCGTGGTAGATCCGGAACTGCGGGTTCGCGGAATCGATAGGTTGCGCGTGGCCGACGCGAGCGTCATGCCTGTGATCCCGCGGGCGCATCCCAACGCAACCGTCATGGCGATCGCCGAAAAAGCCGCGCGCCTGATTCGGGGCGAGTAGCTCGTGCGCGCCTCTCCTTATTGGACATCCATTTTTAACTTGCCCTTGACGTGAAATCGAAGGACACTGAAGTTTCATGGCTACGGTGAAGATCAACGATTCCGCGCCGGTGCGTGAGCCGGCCGACCGCTGGAGCACGGCTGAAGCAGCGGAGCTGTACGACGTCGCCAGTTGGGGCAAAGGCTACTTCTCGGTCGGCAAGGAAGGGCACTTGTGGGTGCATCCGGACAAAGATCCCAACCGCGGCCTGGATCTAAAGGAACTGGTGGACAATCTCCAGCTCCGCGGCATCGCGCTGCCGCTGCTGATCCGTTTCGGCGAGATCCTGAAGCACCGGCTGGGCGAGCTGCATCAGGCGTTTCAAAACTCGATTGCCGAGCATGGCTACAAGAGCAATTACTGCTGCGTCTATCCCATCAAGGTCAACCAGCAGCGGCAGGTGGTGGAAGAGGTTTTCGAGTACGGCCGACCGTACAATTTCGGGCTGGAAGCCGGCTCCAAACCGGAACTGCTGGCGGTGCTGGCCATCGCCGACAACAACACGCCCATCATCTGCAACGGATTCAAAGACGACGAATACATCGAGATGGTGATGCTGGCCAAGAAGATCGGCCGCCACATCATTCCGGTAGTGGAGAAGTATACGGAGCTCGACCTGATCCTGAAGCATTCCGAACGGGTGGGAGTGCGCCCCGTGATCGGCCTGCGCATCAAGCTGGCCAGTCGCGGATCGGGCCGCTGGAAATCCTCCGGCGGCTACCGCTCCAAGTTTGGACTCACGGTGACCGAAGGATTGAAGGCGCTGGAGCAACTCAAAGGGCTCGGAATGGAGGATTGCCTGCAGCTTCTGCACTTCCACCTGGGCAGCCAGATCACCAATATCCGCCAGATCAAGGGTGCGGTGATGGAAGCGGCGCGCGTGTTTGTCGAGCTGCGGCGCGCCGGCGCGGGCCTGTGCTATATGGATGTCGGCGGAGGCTTGGGAATCGATTATGACGGCTCCCAGACCGACTTCGAATCCAGCGTCAACTACACTTTGCAGGAGTACGCCAACGACGTGGTCTACCACATCCAGAGCGTCTGCGACGAAGCCGAAGTGCCGCACCCGATGATCGTCAGCGAAAGCGGCAGAGCCATTGCGGCGTATCACAGTGTGCTGCTGTTTAACGTGCTCGGCGTGACTGGATTCGGCGACGGGGAGAACGGGCACGAGATTCCGGAAGACGCCGAACAGCCGCTGATCGATCTGCGCGAGACGCTGCGCGGCCTTTCGAACAAGAATCTGCTGGAGAGTTTTCATGACGCGCAGCAGGCGCTCGATTCGGCGCTGAATCTGTTCAGCCTGGGCTATCTGCCCTTGCAGCAGCGAAGCTGGGCGGAGTTGACCTACTGGCAGATTTGCCGGCGGATTCAGAAGATGGCCAAGGAGCTGGATTATTTTCCGGAGGAGTTGGAGGGCCTGGACGGGCTTCTTTCCGACACCTACTTCTGCAACTTTTCGCTGTTTCAGAGCATGCCCGACAGTTGGGCGGTCAAGCAACTGTTCCCGATCATGCCAATCCACAGACTGGAGGAAGAACCGTTCCGGCACGGAATTCTAGGGGACATTTCCTGCGATTCCGACGGCAAGGTGGATCAGTTCATCGACCGCCGCGACGTCAAGAAAACGCTGCCGCTCCACCCGTATACGGGCGAACCGTACATTCTGGGCTCTTTCCTGGTGGGCGCCTACCAGGAAATCCTGGGCGACCTTCACAACCTGTTCGGCGACACCAATGCCGTGCACGTGAGCCTGGATGAGAAAGGCGCGGTGGTGCTGGATGCCGTGATTCGCGGCGACACCGTGCGCGAGGTTCTGGATTACGTCCAGTTCCACTCCCGCACGCTGCTCGATCAATTCCGCAAGGACGTGGAAGGCGCGGTGCGCGAAGGCCGCATCGGCTATGAGGAGTCCGGCGCGCTGCTGCGTTTCTACGAGGACGGCTTGAACGGCTACACGTACCTGGAGCAGTAGTGCGCTGGTTCGTATTGACTCTGGCTGCGGCCGCGTGCGCTGCCCCACCTAGCGCGCCCGGATTTAATCTCCCCGATGACGCGGTCCCGTCCAAGTACACCGTAGTCCTCTCCATCGATCCCAACAAGGACACCTTCGACGGGACGGTCTTCATCGAGGCCAACATCCTCAAGCCCGTCTCCACCATTTGGCTGAACGGCAAGGATCTGGATGTCGACTTCGTTCAGCTCTCGCAGGGCAAGCTGCTGCGCGACGCCCGCGCGCGCCTGGTGAACAAGGAGCTGATCGGCATCGATGTTTCCGGCGCTCCGGTCAGTGGGCTGTGGGGCATCTACATCAGCTACCAGGGCCGCCTGGACGACAAAGCCGTCGTTGGAGCCTATCGCAGGAAGGTCGAAGGCTCCTGGTATGTCTACACCACGTTCACGCCGATCGAAGCGCGGCGCGCGATCCCGTGTTTTGACGAGCCTCGCTTCAAGACGCCGTGGGAGATTTCCATCAAGACGCCGCAGAGCCAGTTGGCGTTCTCGAATGCGGCGCAGACCGGCGAAACCACTGCCTCGGACGGCCAGAAGATCGTCCATTTCGGCGCTACGCTACCGATACCGTCGGAACTGGTCGCCTTCGCCGTGGGACCTTTTGACGTGTATAACGGCCAGCCTGCGGACCACGGCACGCCCATTCGCGCGATTACTCCGAAGGGCGAAGCCGCGGAAGGAAAGGCCGCGGCGGACACGACGGTCGCGGTGCTGCCGCGCCTGGAAGAGTACATGGGAACACCGTACGCCTTCGGCAAGCTGGATCATCTGGCACTGGCCGACGCCGGCTTCGGCGCGGTGGAGAATCCGGGGCTGATCGTGTACCTGGCTCGCGAGATGTTGATGGTGCCCGGGTCGGAGACCATTCCGCGGATGCATGCGCTACACCTGCTGGAAGCGCATGAGATGGGCCACCAGTGGTTCGGAGACCTGGTTACGCAAGCCACCTGGTCGGATGTGTGGTTGAGCGAAGGCTTCGCCACTTGGATCTCGGAGAAGGTCGTGGATCAGGAGGACCGGCCGGAGCGGGCGCACCTGGAACTGATCGCCGCGCGCGACCGCATCATGCAAACCGACGCTTCCCGCCGCACGCGGCCCGTCCGCGTGGAGCCGCACGACCGGGAAGCGACGCACGACATCTACAATCGCTTCGTTTACGACAAAGGCGGCTCCGTGCTGTTCATGCTGGAAGAATGGCTGGGCGAGGATAAATTCCGCACCGGCATCCGGGCGTATTTGGAGCAGCACCGCTTCAAGAACGCGTCCACCGCGGATCTGGCGGCAGCGCTCAAAGGCGCATCCGGCATCGACCCGGCGCCGGTGCTGCACTCCTTTCTCGACACCGCCGGCCTGCCCCGCGTCAGCACGCAGGTGGATTGCGCGGGAACGCCGCGTTTGAAGATTCGTCAGAGCGGAGCCTCCGCCATTCCGATTTGTTTTCGGGGCCCGGGGTTCGGCCGGAGCTGCACGGTCATGGAAGAGGCCTACCGCGAGGTCGACCTGCCCAAAGGCGCAGGCTGCCCGATGTGGATCGAGCCGAATGCCGGCGGCTCCGGATACTACCGGACCATTTGGACTGCGCCGCAGCTTGCGGCACTGGCGCTGAAGGAACTGACTCCGGCCGAGAGGCTCACCATCGCCTTCGACCTGCGCGCGATGCCGAACGACCGTACGGCCGCGCGAGCGATGCTGGCCAGGCTGTCGACGGATCGCGAGCCGGAAGTCGCCAAGGCCGCGCAGGATGGTTTGGATCCGCCGGGGAGACGCGGAAGCACCCGGTGAATTTCTCGGTGCCGTTCGCTTGACAGGATCATTAGATCATGGTTCTCCGGACTCGATACGGTAGAGCTTCTTACCCGAAAGAGCCCAACAATGTTCGCCATCGGCGCAGGAAAATGAGGAAATGAAATCAGTGGTCACTATTGGGTACCAAGAAGATCCGGCGTCACGCGTCTCGTAGATTTTGCCGTCGCCTTCTAAAATCAATCCGTGCAGCGGAGTGTCGAAATACAAGGAGCCGAAGTCTCCGAGGCCGGATCGACTTGAGGCGATTCCTCCTGGTCCCTTAAGCTGACACCAGCTCCTACCACCATCCGTCGTGCTAAACAGGAATCCATCAAGCGAACCAAGCCAGCCAATTCGTTCGTTGAGGAAGAACATGAACACCGGCTCACTCCAGTCGTTGCCCACCCATTCGGTGCCTACGCAGTTGGACCTAAATTCGCTGAGCCGCCAATCGGCACCGCCATCAAGCGTGTAATAGAGCCTATGCCCCGCCCCCGCGAATCCTTCCTGTGCGGTGCGGAAAAAGAGCGTGCGAATCGGGCAGCCCCAGGTCTGCGGCAGCGATTGCTGAACCCAACTGTGGCCTGCGTCACTAGTGTGAAAGACCACCGGATTGAGCCGCGATTTGTCAGCCGGGCTTATGCAACCTGGAGCGGTTGGAAGCCGGGGAGGAGGGGTCGACAGCCGAGCACCACCTTGCCAGCCTGCAACTCCGTCGCTTCCCTCGAAAAAAACAACCCCGTTGGGTAACGGCAGTGGAGGAAGTTGATCCCAGGTTTTAGCGCCGTCATGGGTCCAATAGACGGTTTGCACAAGATCCTTGCCGTTCCATTGCTCGACCTTCACCCATCCGATCTCCGGGGACTGAAAGCTCGCCCCCCTCAGGACTGGGGGCAAGCTCACCCGGCTTACCCCCGCAAGCGGCAACTGCTTCGACGGCGGAAGAGGCATTGCACTCCATGTCACGCCTGCATCATGCGTTTTCCACAGCCCCTGCAACCCGTAGGCCCATCCGTCGGAGGAGCTGAGAAACTGAATCCCCTGGAGCTCACCCTGAGGCGGAGAGCCCAGCTGAACGGCGCGTGAGGCGCTTGCGGAGCTGTGGCTTAGACAGAAGGCCATGCATACGAGCGCAGGCCCCAATCTTGTGTCTCTGTGCGGCCGGGTCATGACTCCTCCATGTTATTGTGTTCGGGTCAAAAAAGGCGCGCATAGGCTGCCTTGCCAGCCGCGTCGGGCTCCTGGGCTCGTGCTGGAGCCTGGAGGGAAGCTCCTACGACAGGCGGTTTAGATATGTTCGGAGGTGGAGCGGCGACGGCACGCGCTACGGAGCCCGATAAGCCGCGATGGCGCCGTTGGGACCCACCGCCCACCCCGAAGTCACTCCGCCGTCGGTGATGAAACTCATCGCATTGTAGGCGGCGGTGTCGAAGTTCTTCCAGGTTTGCCCCTCATCGGTCGAAACATCGGAGCCGGTGGGGCCGGTCGCGATCCAAGTTTTGGCCGGATCGAGATACACGACAGCGGACCGATAGCCAGCGGGAGGCCTCGCGGGAGGGCTCCAGGTCTTGCCGCCATCGGCCGTAATGGCGATGGATCCGGCGGCGTCCGCGGCCTTGGTGTAATCGCCGCCGACGGCCACGCCGTGCAGGCCGCGCGTAAACGCAAGGGAGAAGATGCCGGCGTTGGGGGAATCGTGGCGCACCGGAGTTTTCACCACGGTCCAGCTCTTGCCGCTGTCGTCGCTGTGGAAGATGCGCGAGCCGCTGGGGCCTCCCGTGGCGAACCAGGCCTCGCGCGCGCCGCGCAGGAACAGGCTGGAGTTGCTGGCGGCGAATACGCTCTCGCCCGGCAGCGCCTGCGGACCTTTTTGCTCGGTCCAGGTGAGGCCGTCGTCGGTGATCCAGATCACGAAACGGTCTTTGACCGGATCGCCTACCAGGACCCCGTGAATCGTATCCCACATGCCGATCGCGTCCCAGAAGCCTTTGGCCGCGGGGTTGATCATCAGCAGGTCCCACTTGACGCCGCCGTCGCCGGTGCGAAACAGCCGCGAGAGCGGACCAGGGCCGGAACTGAGCAGTAGCGCCGACTTATCGGAGAAGGCCCGCACCGCCCGGAAATCCGAATCGGCCGAGCCGGGCACCACCGCGGGAATCCAATTCATGCCGCCGTCGGTGGTTTTGAGATAGGTGCCCTTGGCTCCGCTGGCCCAGGCGACTTTCGCGCTGACCGCGCTCACGCCGCGCAGAGAGACCTTCACATTACTTTCCTGCGGAACCCACGACTGAGCCGAGGCGACAACCGCAACGAGCAGCAGCGAGGCAGCCAACCGCTCCCTTCGGGTCGCGGCTCCGTAAGGGAGACTGCGCCGGCGCAGAGCCGCGCGCGATAGCAAGCGGTTCGTCAAGTTCTGAAACGCTCGTCGATTTCGACCTGGTAGCCGCTGGCCAGGCGATTCGATTCGTTCGCCATGCCGACCACAGCCATCAGCTCGGCGAACTGTTGTTCGGTCATGCCGGCCTTGCGCGCGGCCGCCGTGTGGGAGGCGATGCAGTAAGGGCACTGGTTGCTGGCACTGACCGCGAGGTACAGCATTTCCTTGGTCAAGGGATCCAGCGCGCCGGGCTGCATGATTTCCTTGACCGATTCCCAGGTGCGCTGGAGCGAAACCGGGTCGTGCGCCAGAGCCTTCCAGAAGTTGTTGATGTAGTCGGTCTGGCGCGTGGCCATGATGTCGTCGTAGACGGCGCGCACCGCCGGAGAAGCGTCGTTGTACTCGATCAACCCGAAGGTGGCCATGGCCCGAGACCTCAGTTGCGATTATTGGCGGGCTCGGTACGGCCGGCCAGCGGTTTGACCACCGTTCCTCCACACACGCCTACGCCGGTGTTCAGCAGAGCCGCCAGGAAACTGGAGAGCACATCATAGATGGTCTGCTCAGTTACCGGCTTGCCTTTGGGAAGACGGAAGCCTGGAGGCAGTTCCTTGTTGATTTGAATGCGTACGGCGTTGGGCAAAGCCCGGCCGGTGCGATCACGCTGGTTGGCGACAGTGAGAGGCGTTTGCAGGACCACGCCATTGGCGCCGTCGACATAAAAATGGCAGCGCGAAAACCAGCCCAGGTTGCCGGAATCGGTCGCGTCAAAGAGGAGCAGGGGAAGCTGGCGGTTCTCCGCGCTCAGGTCCAGCACCACTCGGCGCGCGTCGTCCTCCAGCTTGAAGGCGAAGCCCGCCTGCCGCGCGACATTCTCGATCGACTCCGTCTCCAGTTCCAGGAGCAAGAATTTGTGCCGGCCAGCTTGTAAAACCTGCATTCGTTGTCATTCTAGCAGCCGCGCGCAAGCTTGGGTGCCGGATATGATGAAGAGTAGTGAGAGGCACAGCGCTGATTACGAGTTTTCTGCTTCTGGCGGGGTTGCTCCTGACAGGCTGTGTTCATCCCGGCGACTCCGGCATTCAAGTGATCGTGGGAGCAAAGCTGGAGCCCGGGCCGGGCCGCGCGCCAGTGGATTATTCGGTGGTGGTGGTCTCCGGCGGAAAGTTTGAGGCGGTAGGGCCGCAATCCTCGACGCCGGTTCCGATCGGCGCGAAGATGACCAGCGGCTTAGGTATGACCATCGAGCCGCTTCCCGGCGGCGATCCCATCGAACCCGGCCGCACCGCGAACCTGGTGCTTAAGGGCGCGCACGACCGCGTCATGCGCGGCGGCGTCTGGGTCGAATAGGTGAGCCAATCCTTTTCCGTCAAGCGCGCACAGGTGGAGTTCCACAACTTCGCCTCCCTGGGCCAGCCCGAGCGCAATCTCCCGATTTACGCCGAGGAGAACCGGCGCCGCGGCGGAGTGATCCACGCACACGCCGGGTTCATCGGGGAGATGACGCCGTTTCTCGAAATCGGCGCCAACGCCGGCCATTCCAGCTACATGCTGGCCAATGAGTTCGGCGCCAGCGGCTTCGCGCTGGATATTTCGGCGGATTCCCTGCGCCACGGCCGCGCCTTGATGGAGCAATGGAACCTGCAACACGCGCCGGTGCGCATCGCCGGCGACGCGCTGAATCTGCCCTTCGCCGACGGCAGCTTGCGTTTTGTCTAGCAATACGTGAAGCCGAAGCGCTACACAA